>DATLFZ010000164.1:0-11479 GCA_035540795.1 Beijerinckiaceae bacterium
ACCGCCCGAAAACTCCTCACCATCCTCAACGCCATCGTCCGCGACAACAAGCCATGGCAGCCCGAAACCGCTTGACCAAGAACACAGTCGCTCACCCTGGCCCTCTCCCCCAACTCCCGCCGTCATCCTCGGACGGCGCGACCGCGCCGAGCCGGGGATCGGACCCGCGCTGAAGACGCTGGCTTGCGGCATTCGGTCGAGTCCGAACGCGCATCCGCGCGGAGGAAGAATCGGTTTGGAGCCGCGGGGGCGACGCAGCCTCCCGCATTCCCGCTCCGCTGCCTGCGGTCTTGCTGCATCGGCCCGGACATTGATGTAGGAATGCGGCGAGCCTCGCGCGTTTCCCGAGCCGATACGCGCGCACCGTCAGGAGGCCTTCGATGCGCTATACGGTCGTTCTGGAACGGGAGGAGGATGGCGGCTACGTCGTCAGCGTTCCGGCCCTGCCGGGATGCGTCAGCCAAGGCGACACCCGCACGGAGGCGCTGAGCAACATCCGGGAAGCCATCGAACTTTACGTCGAGGACTGCCGCGCGGCTGGCGATCCGGTGCCGACCGAAGCGGGGAAGGAGTTCGTCGAAGTCGAAGCCGTGTAGGCGAAGGTATCGGTCGCGCTGCACCTCTCCGGGAACGATGTGGCTAAGCTCCCCACCGATCTGTCCGGCCGGGAAGTCCGCACCGCCTTGGAGCGCGCCGGCTTCGTTTTCCGGCGACAGACCGGCAGTCACATGATGCTTCGCCGCGACCAGCCCTACGCACGGGTCGTCGTTCCCGATCACAAGCATCTCCGGTCCGGCACGCTCCGGCGCATCCTCGCCGACGCCGGACTGACCGTCGAGCAATTCGCAGCGCTGCTGCGGCGCTGACGGGCGCGGAGGCCCGCGTCCTCCCCCGGCTCCTCGCCCTGACCCTCTCCCCGCTGGCGGGGAGAGGGGACTCCGCGCGCCGCGGCGCCTCGCTTGTTCCCCGCAGGCGAAACGATTAGCCTCGCGCCGGGGCCGCCGGCCGAAGGGTCGGCGGCGCACGCGAACGGCCGCTCGGCCGAACCACCAAGCCGTCCGGGTCCGCCGGGCGGAACGAACCAGGAGGAAACACCGATGAAGAGACTGACCAGGACGCTTCTCGCCGCGGCCGGCGCCACGCTGTTGGCGTTCTCCGCCCAGGCGCAGCAGAAGGAGCTGCGGCTGATGACCGGGCCGCAGGGCGGCGTCTGGATCCCGCTCGGCGGGCAGCTCAAGGACATCTGGGAGAAGGCCGTTCCGGGCATCTCGGTCCAGGCCCTGCCGGGCGCCGGCATCGCCAACGTGCGCGGCATCGAGGAGGGCAAGACCGAGATCGGCTTCGGCAACTCGATCTCCACCGTCGACGCGCTCGAGGGCAACGCGCCTTTCAACAAGCCGCACAAGCGGGTCTGCAACATCGCGAGCCTCTACCCGCAATACTTCCAGGTCGTGGCGCTGGCGAGCGCCAACGTGAACTCGATCAAGGACCTGAAGGGCAAGGCGGTGGCCCTGCAGCCCCGCGGCAACACGGCCGAGATCATCTCGCAGCACATCCTCAAGGCGCACGGCATGGGCTACGGCGACATCCGCCCGAGCTACATGTCCTACACCGACGCCGTCGAGCAGATGAAGGACAACAACGTCCAGGTGTTCACGCTCGGCACCACCATCCCGTCCGGCGCGGTCATGGACCTCGCCTCGGCCCGCGACATCAAGCTGCTCGACCTCGCCGACAGCCTGGACGCCATGCGCAAGATCAACCCGGGCTACACGCTGGTGACCGTGCCCAAGGGCACCTACCCGAAGCAGGACCGGGACGTGCAGGTGATCGGCTACGCGACCCACCTCGTCGTGTCGTGCGAGCTGCCCGAGGACACCGTCTACCGCATGACCAAGGCGATCCACGACAACGTGAAGTCGCTCGCGGCGGTCAACAAGGCGATGGAGAACCTCACGCCCAAGGACATGGCCGAGGACATCGGGGTGCCGTTCCACAAGGGCGCGGCCAAGTTCTACCAGGAGCAGGGCATCGGCGTGAAGACGATGTGAGTCTTCGCCCCCTCACCTGAGAAGCCTCGGGCCCGGGATCCGCACCGGCGATCGCGCCGAGGGCCGAATCCCGGGCCCTTTTTCGTCCGAGACGCGCGCCAGGGGGAGCGCCCGCCATGTCGTTCATGGAGAAGTACCTTCCGCTGAAGGTCGAGACGAGCCACGCGGGCATCGTGCGCCTCGTGGCCGGCGTCCTCGCGGTCGCCATGGCGGCCTGGCACATCTGGGTCATCATCTTCGGGCCGCCGGAAGCGGTCATGTTCCGCGGCACGCACCTTTTGTTCGCGATGGCGCTGACGTTCCTGTGGTACCGGCGCACCCGCGCCGAGGCCGGCCAGGCGCCGCCGCTCTACGACTACGTCCTGCTCGGACTGGCGCTCGCGCCGATCCTGTACCTGTTCCTGAACTACGATTACCTCGTCAACCGGATCTACTACATCGACGACCTCGCCTGGTCGGACATGATCCTGGGCGTGATCCTGATCGTCATGATCATCGAGGCGACGCGGCGCCTCATCGGCTGGGCCCTGCCGCTGACCGCCATGGCCTTCCTCGTCTACGGGCTGTTCATCGCCCGAGTCGAGCCGATGCGGCTCCTCGACCAGCTGTTCATGACCACCGAGGGCATCTTCGGCATCCCGCTCGGGGTCTCGGCCGGCTACGTGATGATCTTCGTCCTGTTCGGCGCCTTCATGGAGCGCACCGGCACCGGCCAGCTGTTCATGGACTTCGCCATGGGCCTCACGGGCCACACCGCCGGCGGCCCGGGCAAGGTCGCGGTGGTGAGTTCGAGCCTGTTCGGCACGATCTCCGGCAGCGCCGTCGCCAACGTGATGATCACCGGGCCGATCTCGATCCCGCTCATGAAGCGCACGGGCTTCCGCCCGCATTTCGCCTCGGGGGTCGAGGCGGTCGCCTCGACGGGCGGCCAGATCATGCCGCCGATCATGGGCGCCGCCGCCTTCGTCATGGCCGAGTTCCTGCAGGTCTCCTACCTGCAGGTGACGATCTGGGCCCTGATGCCGGCGCTCCTGTTCTACATCGCCTGCTTCGGCGCGGTGCATTTCGAGGCGAAGCGCCTCAACCTGTCCGGCATGCCCCGGTCCGAGCTGCCTCGCCTCGGCACGGTCCTGCGCGAGCGCGGCCACCTCTTCATCCCGGCGGTCCTGATCATCACGGTTCTGTTCGCCGGCTACAGCGCGCCGCTCGCGGCGCTCGCCGGCACCCTGTCCTGCTTCCCGGTCGCGGCGATGCGGGCCTCGACCCGGCACAACGTGCGCTTCGAGGTCCTGATCGAGGCGATGATCGACGGCGCCCGCAACGCGCTGGCGGTGGCGCTCGCCTGCGCCTGCGCCGGCATCATCATCGGCATCGTGGCGCTCACCGGGGCGGGGATCGTGTTCACCCAGGTGGTCACGGGCCTCGCCCAGAACAGCCTGATCCTGGCGCTGATCCTGACCATGATGGCCGGCATCATCCTCGGCATGGGCATGCCGACGACGCCCGCCTACATCATCATGACCGCGCTCCTCGTCCCGGCGATCATCAAGCTCGGCGTGGTGCAGCCGGCGGCGCACATGTTCGCCTTCTACTTCGCCATCATGTCGGCGATCACCCCGCCGGTGGCGCTCGCGGTCTACGCCGCCGCGGGCCTCGCCAAGTCGGACATCTGGGCGAGCGGCTGGTCGGCGGTGAAGATCGGCGCCGCCGGCTTCATCGTGCCGTTCATGTTCGTCTACGAGCCGGCGCTGCTGATGATCGGCGAATGGCCGGCAATCCTCTCCGCCACCACCACGGCGACGATCGGCGCGCTGCTCCTGTCGGCCGGGCTCAACGGCTATTTCTGGCGCACGACCCTCTTCTGGGAGCGTCTGTGCCTCGTCGGGGCGGCGTTCTGCCTGATCAAGCCGGGCCTGTGGACCGACCTCGGCGGCGCGGTGCTGGTCGGTGCGGTCCTCGTCAGCCAGATCGCGCTGCGCGCCGGCGAGCCCAAGACCCTGGCGGCCGCCCGGGCGCCGGACCGCCCGGTCAACGAACCGAGCGCCTGAAGAGGCCCGAAAAGGAGAAAGGCGGCCCGAAGGCCGCCTTGAAAGGTGGGGGGCGCGGTCCGCATCGCCCCCTCGGGAGGAAACGGGAGTACCATACCCGAATCGGGCCCTCCCGAGTGTGCCGCGAAAGCCACAACTCACAAGGGTTGGAAATCGCGTTCGCCGCGGCGGCGCCGCAATCCCGCCGCGGCTGCGGCGCTCAGCGCGCGAGGCCGAGGTCCTTGAGCACCGCGTTGCCCTTGGCGGCGAACTCGGCGGCGTATGTCTCGAAGGTGCCGGGCTCGTCCCAGACCGGCTGGATGCCGCGGGCCTTGAGCGTGTCCTGCACCTCGGCGCGAGCGTGGGCGCGCTTCGCGGCCTCGAACAGCACCTTGCGCCGGTCCGCCGGGATGCCCTTCGGGGCGACCAGCGCGAACCAGTTCGAGTAGACCCAGTCGACCCCCGCCTCCTTGGTGGTCGGCACGTCCGGGAAGCCCGGCGCCCGCTCCTCCGTCATCATCACGATGGTGCGCACGCGGCCGGCCTCGAGCAGGGGCTTGGCCTCGATCGGCGAGCCGGTGAACATGGTGACGCCGCCCGCCGTCACGTCCTGCAGGGCCGGGGCGCCGCCCTGGCTCGGCACCCAGCGCACCCGGTCGGCCTCGAGCCCGGCCGCCTTGAGGAGGCCGCCGCTGGCGATGTGCCAGGAGCCGCCGGTGCCGGTGCCGGAACTCGTCATGGTGCCGGGGGGCGCCTCCTTCACCGCCTTGAGCAGGTCCTGGAGGGTCTTCCAGGGGGCGTCCGCCTTCACGGTGACGCCGGCGGGGATGACCGCGAGGCGGGAGAACAGGTCGAAGCTCTCCGGCGTGATGTCGGCGGTGCCCAGCGTCTTGTAGAAGGCGATCTCCGGGCTCGCGGCGCCGAGCGTGTAGCCGTCCGGGGTGGCGGTGGCGATGGCGCTGTGGCCGGCGACGCCGTTGCCGCCGGGCCGGTTGACCACGTTGACCGGCACGCCGAGCTCCTTCTCGAACCCGGCGGCGAAGATGCGCACCACCGTGTCGGTGCCGCCGCCCGCCGCCCAGGGCACGATCACCTGGATCGGCCGGTCAGGAAAGGCCGCCGCGCCGGCGGACATGGCGAGAAGCCCGGCGAGGGCCAGAAGCGTCCGTTTCATTCCGTTTCCTCCGTGTGGGGGGCGCCATCCTGCATGGCCGCCGCGGCCGTTCAAGCCGGTCGCGACCTCCCCCGTCGCCCCGTCGCGAGGGTGCGCGTCACCGGCAGCTCGAACCAGCGGAAGGTGACGAGGGAGGCGGCCGTCGCGATCGCCAGGATCGAGGCCGCGTAGAGGACCGGGGCGGCGGCGGCGTCCCATCCGGCGAGGACCCACAGCCGCGACCAGGCGAGGAGCAGCACGAAGTGCAGGAGGTAGAGGGAGTACGAGGCGTCGCCGAGCCGGGCGAAGAGGCGGGTGAGGGCGCCCTCCGCGGGCTGCCGCAGGGTCGCGCCCGCCAGCACCAGCGCCATCGGCAGCCCCCAGCCGAGGACGCGAAGCGCCGGGTACTCCTCCGGGCCGTAGAGCAGGGCGAGGGCGCATCCGGCCGCGACGAGGCCGTTCGCCGTCACCCGGGGCAGGCGCAGCCCCGCCCGGTAGGCGACGGCGATCCACATGCCGAAAGCGAATTCGAGCACGATCGGGTCCGTCCAGAAGCGCAGGGCCGGCGCCTCGGGCCGGACGAGGGCGCCGAAGGCGACGAGCCCGACCAGTACGGCGGTCGCGGCGGGGACGGCGCGGCGCAAGGGCCAGACCATCGTCGCCGCGAAGATCACGTAGAACAGCATCTCGTAATTCAGGGTCCAGCCGAGCGGATGAATCGGCCCCAGCTCGCCGGACCGCTTCACGAAGGGGACGAACAGGAACGAATAGGCCGCCTCGCGCAGCGAATAGACCGGCACGGCCAGCGCCATCAGGAGCGTCGCCGCCCAGTACAGGGGCACGATGCGCGCGAGGCGCCGGCGCATGAAGATGCGGGGGCCGGACCCTTGCGCGAACAGGGGCGCCGCCGAATGGACCATCACGAAGCCGGAGATTGCGAAGAACAGGTCGACCCCGGCGGCCCCGAGCGTGAACTGGGGCCAGGCGACGCCCCAGTGGACGCCGAGGTTCACGGAGATGTGGAACAGGGTCACCCCGAGCGCCGCGTAGGCGCGCAGGGCCTGGATCGCGAGGATCTTGTCCGAGGAGGGCGCCGGGGCGGGCCGGGCCGCAGTCTCCGGCACCGCGTCGCTGGTCATCAGGGCCGGCATCCTAGTCGGGCCGGGCGGGCCTGACCACCGCCGCGGGGCCCGCATCCCCGACCGGTCTCCCTGTCCTTCGGACGCGACGCCTTCTCGGCCGCCGCTCAGTCGCCGGCGTTCTCCATGGTGAAGCCGACCTTGAGCACCACCTGGTAGTGGCGGATGCGGCCGTCCTCGATATGGCCGCGGGTCTGGACCACCTCGAACCAGCGCAGGTTCCGCAGGGTGTCGCTCGCCCGTCGCACGGCGGATTGGATCGCGTCCTCGATGCTGGTCTCCGAGGACCCGACGAGCTCGATGACCTTGTAGACGTGGTCGTCCATGGCGCACCTCCGACAGCTTGGCCGCGGGCGGGCAATGCGCTCGCGCCGCACCGGTTCCGGAGCCTTTCTGCACCTTCCGCGTTGACGGGGACAGGCGCGCCGCCTGCCCCACCCGGACCCGTCATGAACGTCGAGAACCCGAAGTCCCGCAAGGCGGCGGGAAAGCCCGTTCCCGCCCCCGAGATCCTGCGCCGCTCCCGCGTGCGCGAGGGGAATCCCTTCCCGCTCGGCGCGACCTGGGACGGCATCGGCGTGAACTTCGCCCTGTTCTCGGCGCACGCCACCAAGGTCGAGCTGTGCCTGTTCGACATCGAGGGGCGCCAGGAGATCGAGCGGATCGAACTGCCCGAATACACCGACGAGGTCTGGCACGGATACCTGCCCGACGCGCGCCCCGGCACCGTCTACGCCTATCGGGTGCACGGCCCCTACGAGCCGCAGGCCGGGCACCGCTTCAACCCGAACAAGCTCCTCCTCGACCCTTATGCCAAGCAACTCGTCGGGTCCCTGCAATGGGACCACGCCCTGTTCGGCTACACGATCGGCTCGCCGGACAAGGACCTCTCCTTCGACGAGCGCGACAGCGCCCGCTTCATGCAGAAGTGCCGGGTGATCGACCCCGCCTTCACCTGGGGGAGAGAGCGCCGGCCGCGGGTGCCGTGGGAGAACACGATCGTCTACGAGACGCACCTGCGCGGCTTCACGATGATGCATCCCGGGGTGCCGAAGGAGATGCGCGGCACCTTCTCGGGCCTCATGCACCACGAGGCTGTGGACTACATCCGCAGCCTCGGCGTGACCGCCGTCGAGCTCCTGCCGATCCACGCCTTCGTCGACGACAGCTACCTGGTCGAGAAGGGCCTGCGCAACTACTGGGGCTACAACACGATCGGCTTCTTCGCGCCCCACCCGCTCTATTGCGCCACCCCGTTCGTGAACGAGTTCAAGGAGATGGTCGGCCATCTCCACGAGGCCGGGATCGAGGTGATCCTCGACGTGGTCTACAATCACACGGCGGAGGGCAACGAGCTCGGGCCGACCCTGTCCTTCAAGGGCATCGACAACGCCTCCTACTACCGCCTCGCTCCGGACCGGCGCTACTACATCAACGACACCGGGACCGGGAACACGGTCAATCTCAGCCACCAGCGCGTGCTGCAGATGGTCACCGATTCCCTGCGCTACTGGGCGCAGGATATGCACGTCGACGGCTTCCGCTTCGACCTCGCCACGATCCTCGGTCGCGAGCCGCACGGCTTCGACGAGGGCGGCGGCTTCCTCGATTCCTGCCGCCAGGACCCGGTCCTGAGCCAGGTGAAGCTGATCGCGGAGCCGTGGGATTGCGGCCCGGGCGGCTACCAGGTCGGGCGCTTCTCCCCGGGCTGGGCCGAGTGGAACGACCGCTACCGCGACACGGTGCGGGCCTATTGGCGGGGCGACGATGGCAAGCTGCCCGAGCTCGCCGCCCGGCTGACCGCCTCCGGCGACTTCTTCGACAAGCGTGGGCGCAAGCCGTGGGCCTCGGTGAACTTCATCACCGCCCACGACGGCTTCACGCTGAACGATCTCGTCTCCTACGACGACAAGCACAACGAGGCGAACGGGGAGGGCAACCGGGACGGTCACTCCCACAACCTGTCCTGGAACCACGGCGCGGAAGGTCCGACCGACGACCCGGAGATCAAGGCGCTGCGCTTCCGCCAGATGCGCAACATGCTGGCGACGCTCCTGTTCTCGCAAGGGACGCCGATGCTCCTCGCCGGGGACGAGTTCGCCCGCACCCAGAAGGGCAACAACAACGCCTACGCCCAGGACAACGAAATCTCCTGGATCGACTGGAGCGCCATCGACGGCGAGTGCGACGCGCTGACCGCGTTCACCCGGCGGCTGATCGCCATCCGCAAGGAGCAGCCGATGCTCCGGCGCGGGCGCTTCCTGAAGGGCGCCTACAACGAGGAGCTCGACGTCAAGGACGTGACCTGGCTGACGCCGGTCGGCGACGAGATGACCCCCGAGCACTGGGAGGACGGCAACGCCCGCTGCCTCGGCGTCCTCCTCGACGGCCGGGCGCAGCCGACCGGCATCCGCAAGCGCGGCACCGACCGCACGCTCCTCCTCGTCCTCAACGCCTATCACGACGTGGTGCGCTTCACGCTGCCGGAGGTGGTGGGCGGGCGCGACTGGGCCTGCCTCGTCGACACCAACCAGCCCGATCTCGACGACGACGCCGTCTTCC
This sequence comes from Beijerinckiaceae bacterium, assembly GCA_035540795.1. Classification (GTDB taxonomy): domain Bacteria; phylum Pseudomonadota; class Alphaproteobacteria; order Rhizobiales; family Beijerinckiaceae; genus JAJKJG01. Next base: position 8,933 of record DATLFZ010000164.1, read on the forward strand.
CCTTCGCGCACGAGTACGACGTCACCGGCCGCTCGCTGCTCCTGTTCCTGCTGCGACCCGAGAAGACGCGCCGCGCCGGCTGAGCGCGTGCCGCGGATCGTTCGAACCGCGGCAAGGAAGCGTTCGTCGGTGCGCCTTGACAAGCTCGACGGATCGGAGCAACCGCACTACGTTCTCAGGCCGGGTAGGCAGCCGGCCCGCGACGGGACGGCCCGGCCGTCCGGTCTCGCCGTTCCCCCGCGTGACGAGCAGTCGATGGACGAGATCTTGAACGGAATGCGCGTGCTGGTCGTCGAGGACGAGGCGGCGATCTCGATGCTTCTCGAGGACATGCTGATGGATTTCGGCTGCGAGGTCGTCGGCCCGGCCGCGCGGCTCTCGAGCGCCCTCGACCTGTCCCGCACCGAGACCTTCGGGGTCGCGATTCTCGACGTGAACCTCGCCGGCGAGGCGATCTATCCGGTGGCCGAGGTCCTGGCCGGGCGCGGCATCCCGTTCGTGTTCTCGACCGGCTACGGCGGCGCCGGCATCAAGGACCCCTACCGGGACCGCCCCGTCGTGCAAAAACCCTTCAGCCAGCACGAGCTCAAGAAGACCCTCCTCGCCGCCCTCGGCTGACCCTCAGCGCAGGGTGTAGAGGTAGGCGGCGACGTCCCGCGCCTGCGCCTCGTCGAGGCCGAGGCTCGGCATGCCGGTGCCCGGCGCGATCGACGGCGGGTCCATGATCCACTGCACGAGGAGCGCGGGCCGGTTCGGCACCACCCCGGCGATGAAGGGGCGGTCTCCGAAATGGTCGAGCGGCGGCCCGACCACCCCGCGCGCCCCGCGCACGCCCGGGATCGCGTGGCAGACCCCGCATTCGAGGGCGACGACCAGCGCCCGCCCCGCCTCGGGCCGCGCGCCGGGGAGACGCGCCTCGCTCTCGACGCCGCCCTCGCAGCCGCCGAGCGCCACCACGATCGCGAGCGCCAGCCGTCGCATGTCCCCTCCCTGCGGCGGAAGAACGAAGCTTCGGCCCGAGCGTTCCCGCCCGCCGCCGAAGGCGGGCGGCCGCCAGCCTTGACGGGGCGGCCGCGAGCCCGACATTGGCCTGATGTTCCTGACCTTCTTCGCCGAGCTGCGCGCCGCCAAGGTGCCGGTGACCCTGCGCGAGTACCTCACCCTGCTCGAGGGGCTCGAGCGCGACCTCGCCGACAAGAAGGTCGAGGATTTCTACTACCTCTCCCGCGCCTGCCTCGTGAAGGACGAGCGCAACCTCGACAAGTTCGACCGGGTGTTCGCGCGGGTTTTTAGGGGGGTCGAGTCCCTGGCGCAGGCCCTCGAGCGGGGCGAGATCCCGGCCGAGTGGCTGAAGAAGCTCGCCGAGCGCTTCCTCACCGAGGAGGAGAAGCGGCAGATCGAGGCGATGGGCTGGGACCGGCTCCTCGAGACGCTGAGAGAGCGCCTGAAGGAGCAGAAGGGCCGTCACCAGGGCGGCTCCAAGTGGATCGGCACCGCCGGCACCTCACCCTTCGGGGCCTACGGCTACAATCCGGAAGGAATCCGCATCGGCCAGGAGGGCAACCGCAGCTTCCGCGCGGTGAAGGTCTGGGACCGGCGGGAGTTCAAGGACCTCGACGACGGGGTCGAGCTCGGCACCCGCAACATGCGCATCGCGCTGCGGCGCCTGCGCCGCTTCGCCCGCACCGGGGCGCCGGAGGAACTCGACCTCGACGGCACCATCCGCGAGACCGCGAACAAGGGCTACCTCGACGTAAAACTGCGCCCGGAGCGGCGCAACGCGGTCAAGGTGCTTCTGTTCCTGGACGTCGGCGGCTCGATGGACTGGCACGTCGAGCGGGCGGAGGAGCTTTTTTCGGCGGCCCGGGCCGAGTTCAAGCACTTCGCGCATTTCTACTTCCACAACTGCCCCTACGAGAGGCTGTGGACGGACAACCGCCGCCGGCACGACGAGACCACGCCGACGCTCGACGTGATCCGCACCTATCCGTCCGACTACCGGGCCGTCTTCGTCGGCGACGCCTCCATGAGCCCCTACGAGATCCTGATGCCGGGCGGCTCGGTCGAGCACTGGAACGAGGAGCCGGGCCAGGCCTGGCTCGCGCGCCTCCTGGCGCATTTCCCCAAGGCGGTCTGGCTCAACCCGGTGCCCCGGCCGCACTGGGACCACACCCACTCCATCGGCCTCGTGCGCCGCCTTCTCGAAGACCGCATGTACCCGCTGACCCTCGAGGGGATCGACGCCGCGATGCGCGCGCTGGTGCGGTAGGGGGCAGCACCTTGGCGAAGATTAATACTGGCGGTATAACAATAAAACGTCCGTCGATAAGCTGGCGACGAGCTGGGATGAAAGCTACGGCTGGCGTCAATACACCTTGAACGGCGTGTCGGTCGGCACGACCAATGCACCGAACGTCGGCTGGTTCGAGATCGACGTGACCGCCACGGTCAACGAATGGCTGAGCAAGCCGTCCACGAATTCCGGGCTGCGCCTTCGACCGCTCCTCAACAACAACCACTGGAACACCTTCGTGAGTTCGGATGCGA
>DATLFZ010000165.1:0-11489 GCA_035540795.1 Beijerinckiaceae bacterium
GTGAGGAACAGGAAGATCGTGATCAGGAGCTCGTGCACCGAGAGGGCGCCGCGGGCGGCGAGGAAGTAGACCATCGAGGCGATCAGCATGGCGCCGATGCCGAGCGTCGTCGCCTTGGTCGGTCCGTGCAGGCGGCGCATCATGTCCGGCAGCTTGGCGAGCCCGAACGAGCCGACGAACAGGAAGAAGGCGCCGATCAGGATCAGCGCCGCGACGAGGGCTTCGGCGAACACGTTCATCGGCTCACTCGATCACGTTGCCGCGAAGAAGGTACTTGCAGAAGGCGACGGTCGACAGGAAGCCGACCATGGCGAAGAGCAGCGCCGCCTCGAAATACATGGTCGTGCCGAACAGGATGCCGATCAGCACGATCAGGCCGATGGCGTTGATCACCATCGTGTCGAGGGCGAGGACCCGGTCGAGCACGTCGGGGCCGATGGCGAGCCGGTACAGGTTGAGCAGCACCGACACGCTGAGCACGACGAGGGCGATGGTCGAGGCGATGGCGATCATCCGAAGATCTCCAGGAGGCGGCGCTCGTAGCGCTCCTTGATCTGGGCGACGACCGAATCGGGGTCGTCGGTCTCGAGGCAATGGACGAGGAGCGCGCAGCCGTCGGCGCAGACGTCGGCGGTCACCGTGCCCGGGGTCATGGTGATAGTGCCGGCGAGAACGGTGATCGCCTCGGGCGAGGTGAGGTCGAGGGGGACCGTGACGAAATGCGAGCGCAGGCTGTCGCCCTTGCGGAACAGGACCAGGTAGGCGACCTGCACGTTCGAGACGATGATGTCCCACAGCACCACGACCCCGTATTCGAGGATCATGAGCGGGTTGCGCACGCGGGGGCGGTCCGGCCAGTAGGGGCTCGTGAGAAGGGGGATGGCGACGCCGAGGATCAGGCCGAGGACCACGTGCCCGGCCGAGAACTCGTTGACGAGGAACAGCCACACGACCGCGATCAGCGGCGTCATCAGCGGGTGCGGGAAGAGGCGGGCGATCATCGTCACCTCGGCAGGGCGGCCGGGCCGAGCACGGCCCGCACGTAGACGGCGCGGTCGAGCATCTGCGCCGCGGTCGCCTCGAAGTTGCGGGTTGCGGGGCCGGCGAAGATCGTGAGGAGCGCGGTCGCGCCGATCATCGCCCCGACCACGGCGACCGGCCAGGCGTTGGTCGCCGCAGGCGCCGCGACCGTGCCCTCGACGGTCTCGCTCTTCCAGAACAGGAGGCTCCCGGCGCGGCTGAAGGCGAGGATGGCGACGAGGCTGGTCGCCAGGATCGTCGCCCAGACGAGGCCGCCCCAGGGGGCGCCGCGGGCGGCGTCGAGGACCATCAGCTTGCCGATGAAGCCGGACAGCGGCGGCATGCCGGCCATGGCGATGGCGGCGAGGAAGAACAGCCCGCCGACGAGGCCGGCCTGGACCATGGCCGGCGCGAGCGTCAGCCGGTCGAGAAAGGCGCCGCGGCGCTCCACGACGAGGTCGACGAGGAGGAAGAGCGTGGCACCGGCGAGCGTGCTGTGCACCACATAGAACATCGCCGCCGTCATGCCGCGGGCGTCGAACAGGCCGATGGCGACGAGGAGCGAGCCCATCGACCAGATCACGGCGAAGCAGACGAGGTCGAGGAGCGTGCGGCTGCCGAGCATGGCGATCGCGGCGACGACGAGGGTGACCAGGGCGGCCGGCAGGATCCACGGGGTGGCGAGGGCGGCGAAGGGCCCGGCCTCGGGCCCGAGCACCAGCGTCGCCATGCGCATGATCGAATAGGCGCCGACCTTGGTCATGATGGCGAAGAGGGCCGCGGCGGGGGCCGAGGCGGCGCTGTAGGCGGTCGGCAGCCACCAGTAGAGGGGGGCGATCGCCGATTTCAGCGCGAACACCATCAACAGGAGGAGGATGCCGGTGCGCAGGAGCGCCTCGTCGCCGGGGGCGACGGCGGCGACCTTCACCGACAGATCGGCCATGTTGAGGGTGCCGGTGGTGGCGTAGATGAGCCCGACCGCGAACAGGAAGAGGGTCGAGCCGACGAGGTTGATCGCCACGTAGTGGAAGCCGGCGCGCAGGCGCCGCGGCCCGCCCCCGTGCAGAAGGAGGCCGTAGGAGGCGATCAGCATCACCTCGAAGAACACGAAAAGGTTGAAGACGTCGCCGGTGAGGAAGGCGCCGTTGATGCCCATGAGCTGGAACTGGAACAGGGCGTGGAAGTGGCGGCCGCGCCGGTCCCAGCCCTGGACCGCGAAGATCAGGACCGCCAGCGAGAGGAAGGCGGTGAGCAGGATCATCGTCGCCGACAGGCGATCGAGGACGAGGACGATGCCGAACGGCGCCGGCCAGTTGCCGAGGAGGTAGGCCCGCGGCACGCCGTCGGCGGCCACGGCGTAGAGACCGATCGTGGTGGCGAGCAGAAAAAGGGTGGCGCCGATCGAGACGATCCGCTGCTGCGGCAGGCTCGGGCGCAGGGCCAGGATGATGAAGGCCGCGGCGAGCGACGGCAGCACGACCGGAACGGCGACCCAGTGGTTCACGGCGCCTGCTCCCGCACGGTCGGCTCGCCCTGTTCGCCCTCGGTCTCGTTCACGTCGACCCGGTCGGAGCCGGTCTCGAGGAAGCCGCGCAGCGCCAGCACGACGATGAGCGCCGTCATGCCGAAGGTGATGACGATGGCGGTGAGCACGAGCGCCTGCGGCAGCGGGTCGGTGTAGCCGGCGGCGTCGGGCACGATGATGGGCGGCCGGTCGACGGCGAGCCGCCCCATGGAGAACAGGAAGACGTTCACCGCGTAGGACAGGAACGATAGGCCGATGATGACCGGAAAGCTCTGCCCGCGCAGGGTCAGGTAGACCCCGACCGCGGTCATCATGCCGATCCCGCTGGCGACCAGGAACTCCATCTCACTCCCCCGGACGCAGGACCGGCGCGGGCGCCGGGGCGGCGCCGCGCTTCGGCAGGCGGATGTCGGTCGGCCCCTCCGGGGTCGGCTCGCGCTCCGCCCGCGCCTCGACCCGGGAGATCTGGGACAGGGCGAGGAGCACGGTGCCGACCACGGTCAGGAACACGCCGAGATCGAAGGACATGGCGGTGGCGAGCTCGAACGTGCCGACCACCGGCAGGGTGAAGTAGTCGTAGTTGCTGGTGAGGAACGGGCGCCCGAACAGCCAGGCGCCGACGCCGGTGAGGCCGGCGATCAGCACGCCGGCGCCGAGCATGGTCTGCGCGTCGAGGCGGGCCCGCGACTGCGCCCAGACGTAGCCGCTCGCCATGTACTGCATGATGAAGGCGACCGCGACCACGAGGCCGGCGATGAAGCCGCCGCCGGGCTGGTTGTGGCCGCGCAGGAAGATGTAGACGCCGACGGCGAGCGCGAGCGGCAGCAGCACCCGGGTCGCGACGACGAGGATCAGCGGGTGGGCGTCGGCGGATTCCTCCGCCTGGCGCATCTCGTCGAGGCGCCGGGCCGAGGCGCCGCGCAGGGCCGTGTCGAGGAGGGCGAAGATCACCAGCGCCGCGATGCACAGGACGATGATCTCGCCGTAGGTGTCGAAGCCGCGGAAATCGACCAGGATCACGTTGACCACGTTGGTGCCGCCGCCGCCCGGCTTCGATTCGGCGAGGTGGTAGTCGGAGATGGTCTGGAAGCCCCGGGTCATCACCGCGTAGGCGAGGGCGGCGACGCCGAGCCCGGACACGACCGCGACGACCCCGTCGCGCAGATGGCGGCCCGCGCCGGGCTCCTGCGGCGAGAATTTAGGCAGGAGATTCAGGGCGAGGAGGAGCAGGATCGTGGTGACGACCTCGACCGAGATCTGGGTCAGGGCGAGGTCGGGGGCCGAGAACTGCAGGAAGGCGAGGGAGACCACGAGGCCGACCACGCTCGTCAGGATGAGCGAGGCGAGGCGGTTGCCGTGGAACATCACCACCGCGACGCACACGCCGACGAGCACGAACCAGACCGCGAGCGCCGGCACGTTGACCGGCAGCGTCGCCCGGTTGCCGGGGCCGTGCGGCGCGCCGAGGAAGCCGGCGAGGCCGACGAGCACGATCGCGCCGATGATGATCGCCATGTAGCGCGGCAGCGATTCGGTGTGCATCCCGGCGGTGAGCCGGCGGGCGCCGTCGACCGCGGCGCCGACGGTCGCGTCGAACATCGCCTTGGCCTCCGGCCGCCACAGGCCGAGGCGGACCCCGTTCACCCGGTGGTACAGGGCGAGCAGCGCGAGGCCGGCCGCGACCGCGAAGGCGCTCATGAACAAGGCCGGCGTGAAGCCGTGCCAGATGGCGAGGTAATAATAGGGCAGCGGGCCGCCGACGACCGCCTGGGCGGTACGGTCGACCACCGCCGCCGCGACCGCCGGCAGGATGCCGATCACCACCACCGGGACCACCAGGATGAACACCGGCAGCCACATCCCGGCGGGGGGGTCGTGCGGGTGGTGCGGGTAGTCGTGGCGGGCCGGCCCCAGGAAGGCGTGGAAGGCGAGCCGCGCCGAATAGGCGACCGAGAGGACTGCGCCGATGGTCGCGAAGACCGGAAACAGCCAGCTCACGCCCTGGTAGGTCGTGCTCGCCGCCTCCTCGAGCATCATCTCCTTCGACAGAAAGCCGTTGAGGAAGGGCAGGCCCGCCATCGAGGCGGAGGCGATGAGCGCCAGCGTCGCCGTGATCGGCATGAGCGTGTAGAGGCCGCCGAGTCGGCGGATGTCGCGGGTGTGGGCCTCGTGGTCGACGATGCCGGCGCTCATGAACAGCGCCGCCTTGAAGGTGGCGTGGTTGAGGATGTGGAACACCGCGGCGACCGCCGCCATTGGCCGGCCGAAGCCCAGGAGCATGGTCATCAGGCCGAGATGGCTCACGGTCGAGAAGGCGAGCAGCGCCTTGAGGTCGTCCTTGAACAGGGCGATCCAGGCGGCCACCACCGTGGTGATCAGCCCGACCGGGGCGACGATGAGGAGCCAGGCGTCGGTACCGGCGAGAGCCGGCCACAGGCGGGCGAGCAGGAACACGCCGGCCTTCACCATGGTGGCCGAGTGCAGGTAGGCCGAGACCGGGGTCGGCGCCGCCATGGCGTGCGGCAGCCAGAAATGGAACGGGAACTGGGCCGACTTGGTGAAGGCGCCGCCGAGGATCAGGAGCAGCGTCGGCAGATAGAGCGGCGAGGCCTTGATCGCATCGCCGCGGCGCAGGATCTCGGTGAGCTCGTACGAGCCGGCGATGTGGCCGAGCAGCAGCATCCCGGGGATCAAAAGGAGCCCGCCGCCGCCGGTGACGACCAGCGCCATGCGCGCGCCCTGGCGGCCCTCCGGCAGGTGGCGCCAATAGCCGATCAGCAGGAACGAGGAGAGGCTCGTCAGCTCCCAGAAGATCAGCAGCAGCAGGATGTTGTCGCTGAGCGTGATGCCGACCATCGCCCCCTGGAACAGGAGCAGGTAGGCGTAGAACCGCCCCATCGGGTCCTGCGGGCTCAGGTAGTAGCGGGCGTAGAGGATGATCAGCAGGCCAATGATCAGGATCAGCGCGGCGAAGAACAGGCCGAGCCCGTCGGCGAAGAAGCTGAACGACAGGCCGATCTGCGGCAGCCACTCGGCATGCGCCCGGACGATGCCGCCCCGGTAGACCTCGGGCGCCGCGGCGAGGAGCAGGATCAGGGAGACGAGGGTGACCGAGCCGGTCGCGAGCGCGCAGACGTTGCGACCGGACCGGATCGTCAGCACCGGAACGATCGCCCCGAGCAGCGGCAGGAGGGCCACGAAAGCGAGACTCATGGGCGCGGGACGATCGGCTCGGGTCGGTCGGGGCTGGCGCGACCGGGCGGCCGCGGCGGCACCATAGGGCCCTCGTGAATTCCCGCCAACCCGTCAACGCTCGCTGCTTTCGGCGGCGCCTCGCCGAAAGGGGCCGAGCGCCAGAACGACCGCCACGGGCCGAAGGTTGACCATCCGGAACCGGCGACGGGTCCCGCGCCCCTATGGCGCGAGGCGGGCCCGCCCCCGGACGGCCGAGGCTCGGGGCCGGCGGCCCCGCACGCCTCGCCGGAACGAGAGGAGGATTCGATGCGCAGACAACTCTTGGCTTCCGCGGCCGGCCTCGCCCTGCTCGTCGGGGCCCCGGCCTTCGCCCAGCAGGCGACGCAGCCCGCCGGCCCGCAGGCGCAGCCTGCCACGCAGGCGCAGCCGATGCAGCAGGTCCCGGCCCAGCAGCAGGCGCAGCCCGGGCAGACCCTCGGCCAGCCGGCGCCGCAGCAGGTCCAGCCCGGCCAGCAGCAGGTGGCCCAGCAGTGCCTCGAACAGCTGCAGCAGCTGAACGCCCGCATGCACCAGGACGGCTTCTGGCTCGCCGGCTGGGGTGGCCGCTGGGGCTACGGCTTCGCCGGGGAGCCCGCGGCGACCGGCGCGGTCGGAACGCCTGCGGGCGGCGTCGGCGCGCCCGCGACCGGGGCGGCGACCGGGGCGGCCGGCGGGCCGGCCGCCATGACCGGCGCGGTCGGCGGGCCGGTCACGGGGGCGCCTCCGGGCGGCGGCATGGCGACGGCGGCGCCGACGGCGGGTGCCCCGCAGACCTGGGGCGCGGTGCCCTGGGGCGCGCAGCCGGCCTTCGGCTGGGACAGCCCGCGCCACCAGATCCAGATCCTGTTCGGCGCCGGCAACGTCCTCGCCCATCGCGGCGACCAGCAGGGCTGCCAGGCCGTCGCCCAGAGCCTCGAGCAGGTCTACGGCGACTACCTCGCCCGTCTGCAGGAGGCCGGCGTGACGCCGGCCGAGATCCAGACCTGGCGCCAGGAGCAGATCGTGGCGGGCGCCCCGTGGCCGAGTTCGGCGGCATGATCAGCGTCGACGACGTCACCGGCACCGAGGTCCGCAACGCCCAGGACCAGCGCCTCGGCACCATCGAGGACGTGATCCTCGATCCGCAGAGCGGGCAGATCTCGCACGTGATCGTGTCGCACGGCGGCTTCCTCGGCCTCGGCGCGACGGACGTCGCCGTGCCGTGGCAGCTCTTCCGCACGAGCCCGGGCCTCAACACCTTCGTGCTGAACGTGCCCGAGAACGTGGTCGAGGCGGCGCCGCGGGTCGACCGCGGCCGGTGGGGCTCGCCCACGGTCTACCGGCTCGACCGCCAGCAGATCGACAGCTACTGGCAGCAGCACGCGCCGGCCTGATCCAGCCCGTGCCCGGAAGGGACCCGATCGGGCCCTTCCGCATTGTCCCTGCGCCCGCACCGCCAAGGTGCGGGCGTTTTCGGGCGAGCGTTTCCCGCCCGAGGGACCTCGCCCATGGCCGACGCCACGCGCGCCGAGACGCAGACCACCCGGATCGCGGAGATCCCGCTCTCCCGCGACTTCGGCTGGACGTGGCTCCTGGCGCTGCTCGCCGCCGGCGGCCTCGTCGGGCTCTTCGGCTACACGGTCGTCGCGCTCCTCGTGCAGGGGATCGGCGTCTGGGGCACCAACATCCCCTTCGTGTGGGGCTTCGACCTCATCAACTACACCTGGTGGATCGGCATCGCCAACGGGGCGAGCCTCGTCGCGGCGATCCTCGTCTACCGCAAGCACAGCGCCCGCACGGCGGTGAACCGCTTCGCCGAGGGCGCCGCCCTGTTCGCGGTGATCTGCGCCGGCATCTTCCCGATCATCCATCTCGGCCGGCCGTGGCTGTTCTACTGGGTCTTCCCCTACCCGGCGACCTTCCAGGTCTGGCCCCAGTTCCGCAGCACGCTGACCTGGGACTTCTGGGCGATCAGCACGCACGCCATCGTCACCACGCTGTTGTGGTACATCGGCCTCATCCCGGACCTCGCCACTCTGCGCGAGCGGGCCCGCGGCGCCGTTTCGAAGCGGGTCTTCGGCCTCTTCGCCCTCGGCTGGCGCGGGTCCGTGCGCCACTGGGCACTGCACCAGGCCGCCTACCGCCTCGTCGCCATCCTGGTCCTGCCGCTGATCCTCGTCATGCAGAGTACGGTGGCGTTCGAGTTCGCGGTGACGCTGGTGCCCGACTGGCACGAGACCCGCCAGCCGGTGCATTTCATCGTCACCGGCGTCGCCACCGGCCTCGCGACCGTGCTCATGGTGGCGGTGCTGCTGCGCCGGTTCCTCGGCCTCGACCGCTACATCGACGATTCCGACATGGACTTCCTCGGCAAGGTCCTGCTCGCGAACGCGCTCCTGATCGCCTACGTCTACCTGGACGAGGTCTTCATGGCCTACCTCGCCGACGACTTCACCCGGGAGGCGGTGGTCGGGCGAATGGTGGGCGAATACGCCTGGCTGTTCTGGTCGGCGGTCGTGCTCACCGCCCTCGTGCCGCAGGCCCTGTGGTTCCGCGCCGTGCGGGTGAGCTTCGTCGGGCCGCTGGCGATCGCGGTGGCGGTGAATGCCGGGGTCTGGCTCGACCGCTTCTCGATCGTCGTCGCGGGCCTGCGCAAGGACTACCTGCCGGCGATGTGGCGCAGCTACGCGCCGACCTTCCCGGAGATCAACCTCCTGATCGGCTCGCTCGGCCTGTTCTTCGTGCTGCTCCTCCTGTTCGTGCGTTTCCTGCCGGTGATCTCCATGTTCGAGACCCGCCACGACGAGCACGAGGAGAAGACCTCGTGAGCGAGTCCCATTACGGCCTCATCGCCGAGTTCGAGACGCCGCAGGCCCTCGAGGCGGCGACGCGGGCGGCGAAGAGCGGCGGCTACAGGCGGCTCGAGGCCTTTGCGCCCTTCCCCCTCGCGGAGGTGGCCGAGATGCTGAACGACCGCCACCGGCGCGTCCACGTGATCGCCCTTCTCGCGGCCGCATTCGGGGCGGCGATCACCTACGGGGCGCAATACTGGCTCAACGTCGTCGACTACCCGATCAACGTGGGCGGGCGGCCGATGCACAGCTGGCCGGCCTTCGTGCCGGCGACCGTGATCGTCGGCATCCTGTGGGGGGCGGCCGGCGCCCTCGTGGGTGCGCTGATCCTGATGCGGCTGCCGCGGCTGAACCATCCGGTCTTCGAGGTGCGGGATTTCGGCCGGGCCATGGAGGACCGGTTCTTCCTCTGCATCCTCGCCGACGACCCGAAATTCGACCTCGCCGAGACCCGCCTGTTCCTGGGGCAGCAGAACCCGGTGGCGGTCCGCGAGGTTCCCGTCACGGAAGAGCCCTGGCGGCAGCAGCCGCGACGCCAGGGCGCCGAGCCCGAGTGAAGGAGGACCGATGAGCCGCGAATGCGACGTGACCGAGGTCGACCTGCCGCCCTTCGCCGAGGCGGGGCCGCAGGCCCGCGACTACCGCCCGATCGGCGACTACGCGCTGATCGGCGACTGCCACGGCGCCGCCCTCGTCGCCCGCGACGGCTCGATCGACTGGTGCTGCTTCGAGCGGTTCGATTCCGAACCGATCTTCAGCCGCCTCCTCGACCGCACCAAGGGCGGCTGGTTCCAGATTCGGCCGCAGGCGGCGGCCCGCGTCCACCGGCGCTACCGGCCCGAGACCAACGTCCTCGAGACCACCTTCGAGACGGAAGAGGGCACGGTCCAGATCGTCGATTTCATGGCCATGGACCCCTCCCGCAACGAGGGCGAGGAAGGGGAGGGAGGCGGCCGCCTCGTGCGCATCGTCTGGGGCGTCAGCGGGCGCGTGGCGCTCGCGGCCGTGTATCGCCCGCAGCGCGGGTTCAAGGAGGAGCCCCTGGATCTCTCCGTCGAGGACGGGTTCGCCCTCGCCGAGGACGAGGCCGTGCTCGCGGCCGACGTGGATTTCGCCGTCGAGGACGGAGTGGTCGTCGCGTCCTTCGCCCTCGAGGCCGGCGAGGCGCGCCGCTTCGCCATGGCGCCGACCCGGGACAAGAGCCGCGCCGCCCTCGACGCCGCCGACCGCCTGCGCGAGACGACCGAGGAATTCTGGCGCGACTGGTCGCAGTACACCTCCTACCGGGGCCGCTACCGGGACGCGGTGGTGCGCAGCGCCCTGATGCTGAAGGCGCTCACCTACGCCCCCTCCGGCGCCATCGTCGCCGCGCCGACCACCTCCCTGCCCGAATGGATCGGCGGCATCCGCAACTGGGACTACCGCTATTGCTGGCTGCGCGACGCCTGCTTTGCGCTCTACGCCCTGAAGAAGCTCGGCCATCTGCGCGAGGCCGCCGCCTTCTCCCGGTTCACGGTCAAGGTGAGCCGGGAGACCCTGCCGAAGCTCCTGCCGCTCTACGGCATCGAGGGCGAGACCGACCTCGAGGAATGGGAGGTCGAGCATTTCGAGGGCTATCGCGGCAGCGCCCCGGTCCGGGCGGGCAACGAGGCCGTCGAGCAGCACCAGCTCGACGTCTACGGGCAGATCCTCGACCTGATCGACATCCACGTGCGCCTCGGCGGGGAGGTCGAGCCCGGGATGCGCGAGGTGGCGACCGCCTTCGCCGACTACGTCGCCGAGCACTGGCGCGATGCCGATGCGGGCCTGTGGGAGCCCCGCCTCGACCCGCGCCGGCACGTGCACAGCGCCATCATGGCCTGGGTGGCCCTCGACCGCGCCGTGCGCCTGTTCGGCGAGCGGCCGCACTGGTGCGAAGCCCGCGACGCCCTCGTGGCCGACATCCGCGAGAACGCGGTCCACCCGGACGGCTATCTCACCCAGGTTTTTGGGGAGGACGCGGTCGACGCGGCCGTGCTGGTCGCGCCCATGGTCGACCTGCCGATCGACGACGAGGTCCTCGCCCGCACCGTCGAGGAGGTGATCGACCGGCTCGGGCACGGCCCGCTCGTGCACCGCTACCGCAACGAGGACGGGCTGCCGGGCGAGGAGGGCACCTTTCTCGTCTGCGCCTTCTGGCTCGTGGACGCGCTGATCGCGCTCGGACGGGTCGAGGAGGCGCGGGAGCGCTTCGAGCAGCTCCTCGAGCTCGGCAACGACGTCGGCCTCTATTCGGAGGAGATGGCCGAGGACGGCACGTTCCTCGGCAACTTCCCGCAGGCCTTCACCCATCTCGGGCTGCTGCACAGTGCGCTCGTGCTCGACCTCGCCGAGCATTGCGGGATCGAGGCGGTCCGGGGCACCTACGCCGACCGCGCGGTGCGGGAGACGGACACCCGCACCCTCGAACCGATCAGCCGCGACTGACCCTCAGCGGCAGACCGGCACGGACAGGATCGGCGAGAGCATCCACAGGACGGCGAAGAAGGCGACGAAGTCGAGGGTCACCGCGAGCCGCGCCATGAATCCGGTGTGGATCGCCCGCCAGCGGGCGATCCCGTGCGCCGCGATGCCGGCGAGCGAGAGCACCGTGAGGGCGGCGAGACCGACCCGGAACCCGGTCTGGATTCCGGGCTCGGCGAGGCCGAGGCCGATCACGCAGGCGACCGCGAAGGCGACGTAGACGACGAGGAAATAGACCGCCCAGATCAGCAGCCCGACGACCGGGTCGCCGATCCCGCGCAGGACGTGCGGCTCGCCCTGCCGCGCGATGCCCTCGTCCCGGTCAGACGACATGGGGGAAGCCCGCCAGGATCGCGAGGACGAGGGCGACGCTCGGG
>DATLFZ010000166.1:0-4280 GCA_035540795.1 Beijerinckiaceae bacterium
GGTGGCTTTGGGCTGCCTCGGAATCGCCGCCTGCACGCCGGCCACGACCGGCCCGCCGACGACGGCGCCGACACCCGCGCCCGCGACCGTGCCGGTCGTGGCCGGCGTGCAGGCGGCGATTCCGAGGCAGCCCAAAGCCACCAGAGCGATCTTGTGCATACGTTCCTCCTGGGTTGTCCGCAGTCCGACTGCGGTCGTGGCGCTGTGCCGCGGTCAAAGGCCCGCGCCCCGTCGCCACCACCCGCACCAAACTCGCGCTCGGTCGATCCAGTTCCCCCGCAATGTCGCCCCGGCACGATTGCGTCAGTAGAATCGGGGGCCTGCCGCGTGCTTCGCCAGACGAGGCTCAACTTCATCGTTCGCACTGCGCCGGAACGATGCTCAACGTTTACGGCTGCGCTCGTGCGACGACGCCGCGATCATCTTCGTTCTCGAGGCCGGCGCCGAGAAGAACCTGCGGCTCGTCCATGCGTCTGGACGGCGCCCGCGGGCTGCCGTAACCGGAGGCGCCCGCCGGAGAGCCGGACCATGAAAGCCCCCCGCCGTTTCTTCCAGCCCCTCGCCGCCGGCGCGCCGCAGCCCTATCGCGAGCTGCCGGTCCGGCTCGAGCGGATGATCCACTTCGTGCCGCCGCACGTGGACAAGGTCCGCGCCAAGGTGCCGGAGCTGATCCCGCAGGTCGACGTGGTGCTCGGCAACCTCGAGGACGCGGTCCCGGCGGACGCCAAGGTGGCGGCCCGGCGCGGCTTCATCGCCATGGCGAAGGCGAACGCGTTCGGCGCGACCGGGCTGTGGACCCGCATCAACGCCTTCAACAGCCCCTGGGCCCTCGATGACCTCGTCGAGATCGTCGGCGAAGTCGGCGACAAGCTCGACGTGGTGATGGTGCCCAAGGTCGAAGGCCCGTGGGACATCCACTATGTCGACCAGCTCCTCGCCCAGCTCGAGGCGCGGCACGGGGTGAAGCGGCCGATCCTGGTCCACGCCATCCTGGAGACGGCGGAGGGGGTCAACAACGTGGAGGCGATCGCGGCGAGCTCGCCGCGCCTGCACGGGATGAGCCTGGGGCCGGCGGACCTCGCCGCCTCCCGCGGCATGAAGACGACCCGGGTCGGCGGCGGCCATCCCGAGTACAAGGTCCTCGGCGATCCCGGCGAGGGCGGCCGCAGCGTCGCCCAGCAGGACCTGTGGCACTACACCCTCGCCCGCATGGTCGATTCCTGCCTGGCGCACGGGTTGAAGCCCTTCTACGGCCCGTTCGGCGACTTCTCGGACCCCCTCGCCTGCGAGGTGCAGTTCCGCAACGCCTTCCTGCTCGGCTGCGTCGGCGCCTGGACCCTGCACCCGTCCCAGATCGCGATCGCGCGAAAAGTTTTTGCGCCCGACCCGGCGGAGGTCGCCTTCGCAGAGCGCATTCTGGCCGCCATGCCGGACGGCACCGGGGCGGTCATGCTCGACGGCAAGATGCAGGACGACGCCACCTGGAAACAGGCCAAGGTCCTGGTCGACCTCGCCCGGCTGATCGCGGAAAAGGAGGGGTAGCCCCCCGGCCCAGGTGCGCGTCATCCTCGGCGGAGCCGAAGGCGAAGAGCCGAGGATCGCGGCCCGGGCGCATCCGCCCGGGGGCTCCCTCGCACGCCTTTGCAAGCCGGCGGGCGGCTTCTATATCGGGGCGCATGAAAGCACGCGCGGCGAAATTCGGCATCGGGCAGGTGGTGCGCCACCGGGTGTTCCCGTTCCGGGGCATCATCTTCGACGTCGACCCGGTCTTCGCCAACACCGAGGAATGGTGGCTCGCGATCCCGGCCGAGGTGCGGCCGCGCAAGGACCAGCCGTTCTACCACCTCCTCGCCGAGAACGAGGAGACCGAGTACGTA
Organism: Beijerinckiaceae bacterium; assembly: GCA_035540795.1. Classification (GTDB taxonomy): domain Bacteria; phylum Pseudomonadota; class Alphaproteobacteria; order Rhizobiales; family Beijerinckiaceae; genus JAJKJG01. The sequence continues at coordinate 1,878 of DATLFZ010000166.1, forward strand.
GCCTACGTCTCGGAGCAGAACCTGGTGCCCGACGAATCCGGCGAGCCCCTGCGCCACCCGCAGCTCGGGGAGATCTTCGAGCGCGATTCCCGCGGCGGCTACCGCATCCGGGCGAGCGTCGCGAACTGACGCCGGCCCGTCGTCCTCGGGCCCGCGGAAGCGCGACCCGAGGATCGACTTCCGCCCTGGCGCCCCTTCGGAGCCCGATCCTCGGCGCGGCGCCTCGCGCCGGCCGAGGACGAGGGCTGGAGGGCCGGGCCGCTAGCGCGGCGTGGCGGCGCTCTGTTCGAGCTTCTTGCGGAGCTCCTCGCTGCGCTTCTGCAGCTCGTCCTGCAGACGCTTCTGCTGCTCCTCGAGCTGCTTCGGGTCGACCGCGGGGCCGTCGAAGGCCTTGCCGAAGCCGGCGAGCGGCACCTGGAACGTCACCTCCTGGCCCATCGGGTTCTGGACGCTGACGTTGAGGTTGGTGCCCTTCTTGAACTGGGTGATGATCTCGTCCTTGGCGCCGATCGCTTCGGCGAAGCAGCCGTTCGGGAAGCAGATCGCGTAGCGGCCGGGGGTCGGCGCGTTCTGGTCGACGGCGAAGCGGATGCCCGGCTGCAGGAGCAGCCCGAGCGGCATCAGGAAGCGCACCACCTTCTGCGATTGCGGTCCCTTGACGTCGTAGACGGCGACCGCGAGCACCGGCTGGCCCTGGTCGGACACGAAGTCGCGGGTGGTGTAGCAGATCTCCGCCTTCGTGTTCTCGTCGGCGCCGCAGATCTTGGTCCAGTCCGTCTGCGACGGCTCCGGCTTGACCTGGACGAGCGTCGGCCCGGCGCCGGGCTGGGCGGCCGGCTGGCCGGGCAGCGCCGGCGAGGCGGGCTGCTGCTGGGCGGGTTGCTGCGCGGGCTGCTGGGCCGGCTGCTGCGCCGCCGGGCGCTGCTGGCGCGGCTGCTGCTGGGCCTCGGCGAGGCCCGGGGCCAGAGCGGCCGCCCCTAGCGCCAGCGCCGCGGCGGCGATCGATCCGCGCAGGCGCGGAGTGGTCCCCAATGACATTCCCTGGTCCCCTTGTGTTCGAAACGATGAATTCGGGGCGGCCGGCGCGAGAGGCCGCGATGCGCCCGGCCTGCATCTTCAGCGAATACGGCGAACGGATGACGCCGGGCGCGCTCCTTTACCGCTTCCGCGCCCGGGATTCCAGCGGCTCCGGACGGGCGACCCCATGATAGGCTCGCCGCGTGCCGACGAATCGTCTTCTCGCGGCCCTCGCGGCCCTCGCCCTCGTCGCGGCGGCCGCCGGCCCGGCCCCGGCCGGAGCGCCGCGAAGCGGCGGCCTCGCCATGCACGGGGAGCCGGCCCTGCCGCCGGACTTCGCCCACCTCCCCTACGTCTTCCCGGACGCGCCGCGAGGCGGGCGCATGACGCTGGGCCTGCTCGGCACCTTCGACAGCCTCAACCCCTACGTGGTGCGGGGCGTCGCCCCGGATGCCGCGCCCCGCTACGTGCTCGAATCCCTGATGGCGCGCTCCTTCGACGAGCCGTTCACCCTCTACCCGCTCGTGGCCCGCGCCCACACGATCCCGCCGGACCGCGGCTTCGTGGTGTTCCACCTCGACGAGCGGGCCCGTTTCGCCGACGGGGCCCCGCTCACCGCGCACGACGTCGCCTTCAGCTTCGACCTGCTGCGGCGGTTCGGGAAGCCCTACCACCGGTCGAGCTTCGGCCAGGTGCGGGCGGTCGAGGTCGAGGCACCGCACCGCATCCGCTTCGACCTTGCCGGAGTGGAGGACCGGGAACTGCCGCTCCTCCTCGCGCTCATGCCGATCTTCGCCGCCCACGCCACCGACGCCGAGCGCTTCGAGGAGACGACGCTCAAGCCGCCGCTCGGCTCAGGCCCCTACGCCATCGCGGAAGTGCGGCCGGGCGAGCGCATCGTCCTGAAGCGCCGCGGCGACTGGTGGGGCGAGGACCTGCCGGTGAACCGCGGCCGCTTCAACCTCGACGAGGTCCGCTACGACTTCTACCGGGACGCCAACACCCTGTTCGAGGCGTTCAAGGTCGGGCTCTACGACGTGCGCACCGAGACCGACCCGGGACGCTGGGTCCACGGCTACGACATCCCCGCGCTGCGCGAGGGCCGCATCCTGCGCGAGGAGATCCCGATCGAGGCGCCGCGGGGCATGACCGGCTTCGTGTTCAACACCCGCCGCGGGGTGTTCGCGGACGTGCGGGTGCGCGAGGCGCTCGGCGCCCTGTTCGACTTCGAATGGGTCAACCGCAACCTGTTCTACGGGGTCATGCGCCGCTCCGGCAGCTATTTCGAGGGGGCGGACCTGACCGCCCGCGGGCGCCCGGCCGACGCCCGCGAGCGGGCGCTCCTCGCGCCGTTTCCCGGCGCCGTCCGGGAGGACGTCATGGAGG
>DATLFZ010000167.1:0-4781 GCA_035540795.1 Beijerinckiaceae bacterium
GTCGTACACGGCGCGGGCCGCCTGGCCGTCCGGCGCGAGGCGGCGATGGACCGCGGTGTCGTGGCAGGCGAGGCGCAGGGCCATCGAATCCGCATGGCCGCGCACCACTGCGACCTCCTGGTCGGACAGCTTGCGCGGCGGCTCCGGCAGGCGCGCCTTCTCGCCCATCAGCGCCGGGCGGTCGGAGGCGAAGGTGACCTCAAGTTCGGGCTTGCGGGCGATCGCCCGCATGCAGCCGGCGATCGAGCGCTTGAGGGGCTCGGTCGGCCCTTCCTTCTTGTCGGCGGGCTTGCGGTTGGAGAGGGGCACGCAGCTACTTCTTCAGGGAGTCGAGTTCGAACGGCCGCTCCAGGAGGTCGTCCCACGAATAGGGGCAGGTCTCCGGAAACTCGTCCGGTAAGAGGTTGGTCTCCTCCGCGGCCCAGTCCCGCGCGTCCTCGTAGGCCTGATCGCGGGCTTCGGTCAGGCGGGACTTCAACCCCGGACTGGCTTTCATGAACCGCGCATATCGGCGCCGCTGCTCGCGGATCGAGAAGATCCAGCTGCGCGTCCGATGCTCCGGCTGCTGATCCCACTTCAGCATGTGCATCAAGAGCACGCGGAGGCAGCTGCGCAGCTTGGCGAATTCGTCCCGGGCCAAATCGCTCAGCTCCTCCGCGACGTTCTCCACATCAAGCTCGTCCAAGCGCCCCGCGCGCAGCAGCGCCGCCTGCTCGACGGCCCAGGTGTAGAGGTCGTCCTCGTAGCGCGTGCGGCGCTTTCGCGTGGCGGAGCGTTCCCTGGCTGCCTGCTCGGCCATCGCCGTAGGCTCCTAGCTCAGCGCCACGTTGACGGCGCTCTCGGGCAGCTCCTTGCCGAAGGAGCGCTGGTAGAACTCCGCCACGAGGGCCCGTTCGAGCTCGTCGCACTTGTTGAGAAAGGTCACCCGGAAGGCGAAGCCGATGTCGCCGAAGATGTCGGCGTTCTCGGCCCAGGTGATGACGGTACGCGGGCTCATCACCGTCGAGAGGTCGCCGTTGATGAAGGCGTTGCGGGTGAGGTCGGCGACCCGCACCATCTTGTTGACGACGTCGCGCCCCTCCGGCGTGCGGTAGTGGACCGCCTTCGACAGGACGATGTCGACCTCCTTGTCGTGCGGCAGGTAGTTGAGGGTGGTGACGATCGACCAGCGGTCCATCTGGCCCTGGTTGATCTGCTGGGTGCCGTGGTAGAGGCCCGACGTGTCGCCGAGGCCGACCGTGTTGGCGGTGGCGAACAGCCGGAAGGCCGGGTGCGGGCGGATCACCCGCCGCTGGTCGAGGAGGGTCAGGCGGCCCGAGACTTCCAGCACCCGCTGGATCACGAACATCACGTCCGGGCGGCCCGCGTCGTACTCGTCGAAGACGAGGGCGACGTTGTGCTGGAGCGCCCAGGGCAGGATGCCGTCCTTGAACTCGGTGACCTGCTTGCCCTCCTGCAGGACGATCGCGTCCTTGCCGACGAGGTCGATGCGGGAGACGTGGCTGTCGAGGTTGATGCGCACGCAGGGCCAGTTGAGCCGCGCCGCCACCTGCTCGATATGGGTCGACTTGCCGGTGCCGTGGTACCCGGTGACCATGACGCGCCGGTTGCGGGCGAAGCCGGCGAGGATGGCGAGCGTCGTCTCCCGGTCGAAGATGTAGTCCGGGTCGAGGTCGGGCACGTGCTCTTCCGGCTGCGAATAGGCGGGGACCTCGAGATTGCTGTCGATCCCGAACACTTGGCGGACGGACACCTTCATGTCCGGCAGCGCGGAAGCGGCTTCGTTGGTGGCGAGCATTGATGCCTCTCTGCGGGAGCCGGGCTCCCGCGTCACGGCGGCGGCGCCTGCCGCCGCGGGTGGTTCAATAGCGTCGGGTCCGGCGGGGCGCAATTTCCCTTTCGGCAGAACGCGGTTGCGTGCAGGGCGGTTCTCGCCTCAGCAGAGCCCGGCGGCCTTGAGGGTGTCGTGCGCGCGGATGATGTCCCGCAGCCGCTCCTCGAAGGAGCGGTCGCCCCCGTGGGCGTCCGGGTGGAAGCGCTTCACGAGCGCCTTGTACTGGGCCTTGATGGTCGGCCCGTCGGCGGTGTCGTCGAGCCCGAGCACGTCGAGCGCCCGGCGCACCGGGCCGCTGTGGCGGGGCCGGCGCGGCTCGGGGGCCGCCCGGAAGGTCCGCCCGAGCGTCTCCGCCCGCAGGATCCCGAGGGGGTCGACGTAGGCCCAGTCCCGCGGCGGCTGCTCCTCGCCCTTGCGGGCACCGCCGTTGACGCCCATGGCCCAGGTCGGACGATGACCGATCACCGCGTCCTTCTGGTAGGCGGCCACGGCGTCGTCCGACATGCCGGCGAAGTAGTTGTAGGAGGCGTTGTAGGCGCGCACGTGCTCGAGGCAGAAGCGCCAGTACTGGCCCTCGCGGCCGCGCCCCTTCGGCGCGCGGAAGGCGCCGGCCTCGGTGCAGCCGACCTTGTCGCAGGCCGGCTCCTGCGCCGCGCGCGGCTCGTCGCAGGACGGCCGGATGCGGATGCGGTCGAAGAGGCGCGAGTTGAGGTCCATGGCTTCGCGATTATGTGGGCAGTCGGGCCGGGGGCCAAGGTCTTGACAAAACGGAATTCCCGCACCCCCGGTGCGGCGACCGACGGGAATGGTGGGCGATGACTCTGAAGGACTGGATAAAAGCCGCGCTCGAGGAGCGTTTCCGGCCCGTCCACCTCGCGGTGGAGGACGAATCGCACCAGCACATCGGCCATGCCGGGTGGCGCGAGGGCGGCGAGACCCACTTCCGTCTCGATATCGTGGCGGAGGCGTTCTCCGGCAAGAGCCGGGTCGAGCGCCATCGGCTCGTCAACGCGGCGCTGCAGGGCGCCTTCGACCGGGGACTGCACGCGCTCGCCATCCGCGCGCGGGCGCCCGGGGAATAGGTCCTTGTCGCGCCACGATCCGGGGCCATCTTGCTCCTCGAGAGGAGCGGCGACGAGGCCGACGGCGGACATGGACGACAGCATCGCGAGACCCTTCACCAAGGCGGAGATGGACGCCCTGCGCCGCGCCGAGCGCGACGAGGCGGGGGTCCGGCGCGACTTCTGGGCCAAGCTGAGGGCGGTCGGCCGGCGGGTGCCCTTCGCCGAGGACCTCCTCGCGGCCTATTACTGCACCCTCGATCCGGCGACGCCGAGCCGGGTCCGCCTCGTGCTCCTCGCCGCCATCGCCTATTTCGTGATGCCGGTGGACGCCGTCCCCGACATCCTGCCGATCCTCGGCTTCACCGACGACGCAGCGGTGATCGCGGCCGCGATCGCGCAGGTGGCGGGCAACATCAACGAGAGCCACCGGGAGCGCGCCCGGGCGACCCTCGCCGAGGGCGCCTGAGCGTCGTTAACCGGGCGTTAAGCACGCCCGGCGGTTAAGCTGCCTCATCCGCCCCGTCATCGAGAGCCCAGCCGCCGTTGATTCGTCCGATCCTCCGCCCCTCCGCGCTCCTCGCCTTCGCCCTCGCGGCCGCCCCCGCGCTCGCCCAGCAGGCACCCCGGCCGAATGCGCCGGCGACGCAGCCCGCCCAGCAGCGGGCCGCACAGAGCCGGCCGGCCCAACAGCGTCCGGCCCCGGTACCGGCGCAACAGCCGGCGGCGGCGCCGGGCGGCGGTCAGGCGGTGCTCCTGCAGAGCTTCGGCGACTGGGGCGCCTACGCCACGCAGGCCGGCCGCTCCAAGGTCTGCTATGCGATGTCGCAGCCGAAGGACCGCCAGCCGGCCACCCTGCGACGCGGGCAGGGCTACCTGTTCGTGTCGTTCCGGCCGGCCGAGAAGGTCGCCAACGAGGTCGCCTGGGTGATGGGCTTCCCGACCCGGGAGAACGGGTCGGCCGAGGCGGTGATCGGAACGGCGAAGTTCGACCTCCTGACCAAGGGCGAGAACGCCTGGCTCAGGAACCCGGCCGAGGAGAGTCGGGCCATCCAGGCGATGAACCGCGGCCAGAACCTCGTCGTTCGGGCCGTCTCGGCCCGCGGCAACCAGACGACCGACCGCTATTCCCTGGCCGGCTTCGGCAAGGCCCTCGAGCGCGCGCAGGACGAGTGCCGGCGCCCCTGACGAAAGCGCCGTTCCCCGCCTATATGGAGAGCCCGCTCCACGCACGAGGCATTTCATGGCGACGGTGCTCGACGCCGCCCCCCGCGCCGCGGCTCCCGCCGACGGCATCGAGAAGACCGCCGAGTTGACGGCCGCCGCGCCGGTCGGCCGGCCCTCGCTCGTCGGCGTCACCCGGACCGAGCTGAAGGACCGCCTCGCCGCGATCGGCGTGCCCGAGCGCGAGCTCAAGATGCGCGTCGCCCAGCTCTGGCACTGGATCTACTTTCGCGGCATCCGCGCGTTCGACGAGATGACCAACGTCGGCAAGGCCCTGCGGGCGGCGCTGGCGCAGGCCTACACCTTGGAGCGGCCGCAGGTCGTGTCCGAGCAGGTCTCGAAGGACGGCACCCGCAAGTGGCTCCTGCGCATGCCCTCGACCGGCCCGTTCGACAAGGGCGCCGAGATCGAGTGCGTCTACATCCCCGAGGTCGACCGGGGGACGCTGTGCGTGTCGAGCCAGGTCGGCTGCACGCTGACCTGCTCGTTCTGCCATACGGGCACCCAGAAGCTCGTGCGCAACCTCACCGCCGCGGAGATCGCCGCCCAGCTGATCGTCGCCCGCGACCGGCTCGGCGACTGGCCGGAGGCGAGCCCGCCGGAAGGCGCCTTCGTGCCGACCGACGGCGGGCGCTTCGTCTCCAACATCGTCTTCATGGGCA
>DATLFZ010000168.1:0-4066 GCA_035540795.1 Beijerinckiaceae bacterium
AACCGCTCGACCTCGAACAGAGCCCGCTCATCCGTGCCCGGCCCGCAGGGCCGCGTCGAGGTCGGCGAAGAGGTCGTCCGGGTCCTCGATGCCGGTGGAGAGGCGCAGGAGGTCGGCGGGGCAGGGGGTGCCGGGGCCCTCGACGGAGGCGCGCTGCTCGATCAGGCTCTCGACCCCCCCGAGCGAGGTGGCGCGCTTCCACAGGCGCACCCGGGCGGCGGTGGCGACGGCGGCGGCCTCGCCCCCGGTGACCTGGACCGACAGCATCGAGCCGAAGCCGCCTTCCATCTGGCGGGCGGCGACGTCGTGGCCGGGGTGCTGCGGCAACCCCGGATAGAGCACCCGGGCGACGAGCGGATGGGCCGAGAGGCGCGCCGCCAGGCTCTGCGCCGCGGCGGCCTGCGCGGCGGCCCGCAGGTGGAGCGTGCGCATCCCGCGCAGCAGCAGGTAGGCCTCGAACGGCCCGAGGACGGCGCCCTGGCCCTTGCGGATGCCGACGATCCGCTCCCAGAAGGCGTCCGGCGTCGCCGTGACGAGGGCGCCGGCGACCACGTCGGAATGGCCGTTGAGGATCTTGGTCGCCGAATGCATCACGATGTCGGCGCCGAGCGCGAGCGGCCGGGTGTGGACCGGCGAGGCGGCGGTCGAATCGACCGCGAGCCGCGCCCCCGCTTCCTTCGCGATCGCCGCCGCGGCGGCGACGTCGGTGATCGTCCAGAGCGGGTTCGCCGGGGTCTCGATCCAGACGAGCTTCGTCTCCCCGGGCCGGACCGTCCGCCGCAGGGCCTCGACGTCGTCGGTCTCGCAGAAATCGATCCGCAGCCCCCACCGGACCGCCTCGGTGGCGAGCCAGTTGCGCAGCGCCCAGTACATCACCCGGGGCGCCACCACGTGGTCGCCCGGGTCGAGCGCCTGAAAGACCGCCGTCGCCGCCGCCATGCCGGACGCGAACAGGAGCGCCGCCCGCGCCTCCTCGAGCATCGCGATCACCGCCTCGGCCTCGCGCGTCGTCGCGTTGTCCGGACGGGCGTAGGAGAAGCCCGACCGGTAGGCGTTGTCCTCGTCGCGGACGAAGGTGGTCGAGAGGTGGATCGGCGGCACGATCGCCTTGGTGACCGGCTCGACCGTGCCCATCGCCTGCACGGCGAGGCTGCGCTTCGTGAACGGCATTGGGAACTCCCGGCGCGGGTCGCGCTTTGCGCTCGCTCTGCCACTACTCCCGGACCATGAGCTTTTCCACGCCCGCGCGCCTCGTTCTCGCGATCCTCCCCGTCGTCGCCGCGTCCGGCCTCGGCAGCCTCGTCACGACGCCGAACATCCCGACCTGGTACCGCGGGCTCGAAAAGCCGTTCTTCACGCCGCCGGACGGGGTGTTCGGCCCGGTCTGGACCGTGCTCTACGCGCTCATGGCGCTGGCGGCGTTCCGGGTGCTCGGGACCCCCGCCGGCGAGGCGAGGCGACGGGCCCTGACCGCGTTCTACGGCCAGCTCGCGCTGAACGCCGCGTGGTCCTGGGCCTTCTTCGGCCTGCGCAGCCCGCTCGCGGGGCTCCTGGTGATCGTCCCGCTCCTCGGGGCGATCCTGGTCACGATCCGCCTGTTCGGGCCCCTCGACCGGGCCGCCGCCTGGTGCCTCGTGCCCTATGCGGCCTGGGTCGCCTACGCGACGGCGCTCAACCTCGCCATCTGGCGGCTCAACTGAGGACCTCGCGGACGCGCCCGCGCAGGTCGGCGAGGGAAAAGGGCTTCGTCAGCACGTCGGCGACGATGGCCTCGAGCCCCTTCGCCCGCTCGCGCTGGTCCGCGTAGCCCGTCATCAGGAGGACGACGAGGTCGGGCCGTTCCCGCTTCGCCGCGAGCGCCAGCGCGATCCCGTCCATGATCGGCATGCGGATGTCGGTGAGGAGGAGGTCGAACTCGCCCTCGCCGAGCCGGTCGAGGCCGTCGCCGCCGTCGACCGCCGTCGTGACCGCGTGCCCGTCCATCTCCAGGCCGCGCTTGAGGAAGGCGCGGATCGGCTCTTCGTCGTCGACGAGGAGGATGCGGGCCATCACGTGCCCCCGAACAGGTCGGGCTCCTCGTCCCCATGCGCGACGACGCCGACGAAGGGGAGCTGCCGGTAGGCGTGGCCGGCGTCCATGCCGTAGCCGACGACGAACACGTCCGGGCAGGTGAAGCCGACGAAGTCGGGGTCGATGCGCACGGCCCGCTTGCCGGGCTTCTCCAGGAGCACCGCCGTCATCACCCGGCGTGCGCCGCGGGCGGCGAGCAGGTCCTTGGCGAAGACGAGGGTGCGGCCGGATTCGAGGATGTCGTCGATGAGGAGCACGTCGCGGCCGGTGACGTCGCTCTCGACGTCGCGCAGGATGCGGACCTGTCCCGACGAGACGGTGCCCGCGCGGTAGCTCGACAGGTGGACGAACTCCACCTGCGGCGCGAGGCCGGCCCGGTGCAGGGCGCGGATCAGGTCCGCGGCGAACATGAAGCTGCCCTTCAGCACCGCCACCGCGAGAAGATCCTTCGGCTGCGCGGCGGCGATGGCGGCGGCGAGCTCCTCGTTGCGGCGGGCGATCGCGGCCTCGTCGAAAAGGACCCGGACGCGGGCGGCGGCCATGGCGGCTCCTCAGCGGGGCCCCGCGGCGACGGCGGTGCCGTCCCGGGGCGGGGCGAAACGGACGAAGACCCGCCGCCCCTCCGGCGGCGGGGCGGCGAGCCGGACCCGGAAGCGCGTGCTCTCCGCCGGGGCCAATGTCCCCTGCGGCGCCTCGCTCGTCCACGTGTAAAGCGGTCGCCCCCGCTCGTCCTGCACAGCGAGTTCGAGGAGCGGCACGGGGAGGGCGCGCCGGCCGGGATTGGCGATCTCCCCCTCCACCACCAGGATCCGGTCCTCGCCGGCGACGACCACCTCGGAGGCGACGCCGGCGAGCGCGAGGCCGCGCAGGTTCACGGGCAGCCCGATGCCCGCGTAGAGCCGGGCGGTCTCGGGCAGGGCGCGCACGACCGCCTCCCGGCCGACCACGGCTCCGCCGCAGACCGCCCCGATCAGGGCGGCGGCCGCGAGGCCGCTCGGGAAGCGCCGCTTTCGTGCGGCCCGCTGTGCGCGCAGCGGGCGCGACGGGCGGGCCGGCGCCGCCGGCGCCTCCGGCGGCGGCACGAACCAGGTTTCGCGGCAGGCGGAGCAGCGCACGGTGCGACCATCGGCGCGGACGAGGCCCGGGTCGATGGTGTATTCGCTTGCGCAGGCGGGGCAGACGATCAGCATGCCGAATCACCGGCCGACCGCGAAAGACGGGGGCCTCGCCTATTCCTTCTGCCGCTTGGTTAACGGGGCCTAAACCAGCGGCGGCGAAGCTTCCTTCGGCGGAAGGCGCATGCAGGCGGTCGAGGCAGACATCCCCTTCGAGAGGCCCGTCGTTCAGTTCGAGAACGTCGGCATCCGCTACGGCATGGGCCCGGAGGTCCTGCGCGACCTCACCTTCGCCATCGCGCCGCGCTCGTTCCAGTTCCTCACCGGTCCCTCCGGCGCCGGCAAGACCACGCTGTTGCGCCTGATCCTTTTGTCGGTGCGGCCGAGCCGGGGGCTGATCTCCCTTTTCGGGCGGGACGTCGCCGGCATCTCCAAGGAGGCGCTCACGGGCTTCCGCCGGCGCATGGGCGTCGTGTTCCAGGATTTCCGCCTCCTCGACCACCTGACCACCTACGAGAACGTCGCCCTGCCGCTCCGGGTGCGCGGCCGCGACGAAGGCAGCTACCGGGCGGAGGTGGTCGAGCTCCTGCGCTGGGTCGGTCTCGGCGAGCGCATGCACGTCCTGCCCCCGGTCCTGTCCGGCGGGGAGAAGCAGCGCGCCGCGATCGCGCGGGCGCTCATCGCCCGCCCCGAGCTCCTCGTCGCCGACGAGCCGACCGGCAACGTCGACCCCTCCCTCGCGCGCCGCCTGCTGCGCCTGTTCGTCGAGCTCAACCGCCTCGGCACCTCCGTCGTCATCGCCACCCACGATCTCGGCCTCATGGACCAGGTCGAGGCCCGCCGCTTCGTCCTCGGCGAAGGCCGGCTCCACATCGACGAGT
>DATLFZ010000169.1:0-7238 GCA_035540795.1 Beijerinckiaceae bacterium
AGGCGATGGACGTGTCCTTGAACAGGGACACGTAGGTGTTGCTGAGCGAGGGCAGGGCGATCCGGAACGCCGTCGGCAGGCGCACGTAGACGAGCCGCTGCAGCGGCGTGAGCCCGATCGCCTTGCCCTCGCTCAGCAACACCTACGTGTCCCTGTTCAAGGACACGTCCATCGCCTCGGTCCTCGCGGTGCCGGAACTGACCTACGCAGCGCAGTGGATCAACGTGAACACGTTTCGCATCGTCGAGGTCTACGCGGTGGTGACGCCGGTCTATCTCGCGACCGGGTACGCCATCCTGTTCGCCCTGCGCCTGCTCGAGCGGCGCTACGCCATCGCCCGCTGACGATGGACGCGGCGATCGCCTCCCTCCCCTTCCTGGTCGCCGGGCTGCGGGTGACGCTGCAGGTCTCGGCTCTCGTCGTGACCATCTCCCTCGTGCTCGGCGTCCTCCTCGGGACGGCCCTGACCTTCGGCCCGTGGTTCGTCCGGCTGCCGATCCGCCTCTACACCGACGTCATCCGCGGCATCCCGATCCTGGTGCTGATCTTCTTCGTCTATTACGGCCTGCCCGCGATCGGCCTCCACCTCGACAACCTCGCCGCCGCGGTCGCGGCCCTCACGGTGTTCAAGACCGCACAGGTGATCGAGATCACCCGCGGCGCCTTCCAGTCGATCCCGAAGGGGCAGATGGAGGCCGGCAAGGCCGTCGGCCTCGTCTTCCGGCAGCGGATGGCCTACGTCCTCGTGCCGCAGGCGGCGCGCCGGTTCCTGCCGCCTTTCATCAACAGCGTGGTCGACGCGGTGAAGGGGAGCGCCCTCGTCTCGCTGCTCGGCGTCGTCGACCTCATGCAGTCGATCCAGCAGGTCATCGGCCGCACCTACCAGCCGCTGCCGCTCTATGTGACGGGCGCGCTCATCTACTTCGCCATCAACTACGCGCTGTCGCTCCTCGCCCGCCGGCTCGAGCAGCGCTTCGCCTATATCCGGGAGTGAGTCGTGAGCGGGGCAGACCCGATCGTCCGCATCCGCGGCGTCACCAAGTCCTTCGGGACCAACCGCGTCCTCAAGGGCGTGGACCTCGACGTCGCCCGGGGCGAGGTGGTCGCGATCATCGGCCCGTCGGGCAGCGGCAAGACCACGCTCCTGCGTTGCATCAACTTCCTCGAGGAATACGACGGCGGCTCGATCGCCGTCGACGGGATCGAGGTCGGCTACCGGGACGGACCCGCGGTGGCGCGCCGGCGCCGCCGGTCGGAGGCCGAGCTGTCGCGCCTGCGCGCGGATACCGCCATGGTGTTCCAGATGTTCAACCTCTTCCCGCACCTGACCGCGGCCGAGAACGTCATGCTCGGCCTGCGCAAGGTGCGCGGCCTGCCGAAGCCGCAGGCCCGGGAGACGGCGGAGCGGTGGCTGCGTCGCGTGGGGCTGGCCGAGAAGACGGACAGCCTGCCCTCGCAGCTCTCCGGGGGCCAGCAGCAGCGGGTCGGCATCGCCCGCGCGGTCGCCATGGATCCGAAGGTGCTGCTTCTCGACGAGATCACCTCCGCCCTCGATCCGGAGCTCGTCGGCGAGGTGCTCGACGTGGTGCTCGAGCTCGCCGAGGAGGGCCGCACCATGATCCTCGTCACCCACGAGATGGCCTTCGCCCGCGAGGTCGCGAGCCGCGTCGTGTTCATCGACGACGGGCTGATCCAGGTCCAGGGTCCGCCCGCCGCGATCTTCGACGAGCAGCCGAACCCGCGCCTGAAGGCCTTCCTCGCCCGCTTCGTCGCCTTCCACCGCCGCTCCCGCCACCCCGAGACGTCCTGATGGCCTCCAACCGCCCCGACATCCGCCCCGCCCTCGGCCTGCGCCCGATCGTCAACGTGTCCGGGACCATGACCGCGCTCGGCGCGTCCATCGCCGTGCCCGAGGTGGTGGAGGCGGTCTCGCGCATCCTGCCGGAGTTCGTGGAGGTGAACGACCTCCAGCGGCTCGCCAGCCGCACCATCGCCCGGCTGACCGGCGCCGAGGCCGGCTACGTCACCGCCTGCGCCTCGGCCGGCATGACCCTGTCGATCGCCGGCTGCATGACCGGACCGGACCTCGCCCGCATCGAGCAGCTGCCCGATGCGTCCGGCATGAAGGACGAGGTCGCGATCCTGACCGGCCACCTTGTAGGGTACGGCGCCCCGGTCGAGCAGGCGATCCGCCTCGCCGGGGCGAAGCCGGTGCCGGTCGGGCAGGTGACGTCCGCCCGCGCCTACCAGCTCGAGGGCCGGCTCACGGACCGGACCGCGGCGGCGCTCTATGTCGTCTCCCATCACGCGGTGCAGTACGGCCAGATCCCGCTCGACGAGTTCTGCCGCATCTGCGACGGGCGCGGCGTCCCCGTGATCGTCGACGCGGCGTCCGAGTACGACCTGCGCGGTTTCCTGGCCGCCGGGGCCGCGCTCGCCGTCTACAGCGCGCACAAGTTCCTCGGCGGACCGACCGCGGGCATCGTCGCCGGCCGCAAGGACCTGGTGCGGGCCGCCTTCCTCCAGAACATGGGCATCGGTCGCGCCATGAAGGTCGGCAAGGAGGGCATCCTCGGCACGATCGCCGCGCTCGAAGCGTGGGAGAAGCGCGACCACGCCGCCTTGCGCGAGCGCGAGCGCGGCCATCTGGCGCTCTGGCTCGACCGGCTGGCCGGGCTGCCGGGCCTGCACGTGCGGATCGTGCCCGACCCGACCGGCAACCCTCTCGACCGCCTCGAGGTGGAGGTCGATGCCGAAGCCGCCGGAACGAATGCGGCGACGCTGGCCCGCGCCCTCGCGCAAGGCGATCCGCCCGTGATCGTGCGCGACCACGAGGCCTCGATGGGCCGGTTCTTCCTCGACCCGTGCAACCTGCATCCCGGCGAGGCCGAGGTGGTCGCGACCCGGATCGTCGAAACCGCGCGGGCGATCCGGGGCCGGCCCGCGGAGCCGGCGTCGGCCCTCTCCCGGCGGCGCTTCGAAACCCTCCAGCGCTGGCCGGATTGAAAGCGGCCGGTGAGCCGCCGATCGGCCGGAACGGCTCCGGAGGTCCGACGGCTCACGACTCCCGGCAATGGTCGGCGCAGCCGAGGGTCCAGAAGGGCCGCCCCGCCGGGTCGGACGGGATCGGCCGGGGCGGCAGGTCGGGCGGCCGCGGCACGACGAGTTCCCACCAGCCGTGGGCGCATTCGGAGCGCCAGGCCATCTGGTCGGCGAGGCTCGTGCCGCTGCGGGCGAGCGCCGCCTCGAGGGCCTGCGCCGCGGCGCGCACCCGTGCGTCGGCGGCGTCGTCCGGGCGGTCCGCATAGGCGCAGAACGCGTCGGTGAAGGCGCGCATCTCGGCCGCGACCTCCGGATAGGCGGCGGGCGTCAGGGCCCAGGCCTTCATCCATTCGCCGACGACGAGGTCGACCGCCTCCCCGCGCGGCCGGTCCTTCACCTTGCGCGCGGTCGTGCGCATGTGACGCATGAGCTCGGCGCGGGCATGGACGGCCCGGGCGGCGAGCGCCGCCTCGCGCATCGCCTCGATGGCGCGCGCGGCCTGACCCTGCAGATCCTCGACGAAATGCATGCCCCTTCCTTTCAGGGAAGCCGTGCCAGCGCCTCGCGCAGGAGCCCGAACAGGCCGCCGGCATCGACGCGGTCGATCACGTGCGCGTTGGGCGGACGCTTCAGGCGGCCGTTCCAATCGATGGTGGTGCGCCCGCGCAGCGGCCCGGCCCCGGTCTCGACCTCGACGAAGCAGTCGCGCCCCGCGAAGAGGTCGGGGCGCAGCAGCCAGGCGACGACGCAGGGGTCGTGCATCGGGTGGCCGCCGGTGCCGAGGCCCGCCGGCCGCGGGCGGGCGATCATGCCGTGCACGGCGCGGGCGGCCCGCCCGGGCAGGGCCGCGATGGCGGCGACGTCCTGCGGCGTCGGCACCGCCTGGTGGGTCGCCTGGAGCCCGAACTGGACGATGGGCACGCCGGCTCCGAACACGATCGCCGCCGCGTGCGGGTCGACATAGGCGTTGAACTCGGCCGCCGGCGTCATGTTGCCGAGGCCGAGCGCCCCGCCCATCAACACGATGCGCTCGAGCCGCCCGACGACGTCCGGCGCGAGGCGCAGGGCGAGCGCGAGGTTGGTGAGCGGCCCGAGCGCGCACACCGTCACCGGCTCCCGCGCGCCGCGCAGGGTCTCGATGAGGAACGGCACGGCGTGCCCTGCCTGCGCGGCCCGGCGCGGCGGCGGCAGGTCGGCCCCGGCGAGCCCGTCGGGGCCGCAGACGAACTCGGCCGTTTCAAGGGGGATGAGGAGCGGCCGCTCGGCGCCCGCATGCACCGGCACGTCGGCGCCGGCGAGGTCGCGGATCCGCAGCGCGTTCGCGGTCGCCTGCGCGACCGGCACGTTGCCGGCGACGGTGGTGATGCCGCGCAGGTCGAGCCGGTCGGCGTGGGCGAAGGCGAGCAGCAGCGCCACCGCGTCGTCCTGGCCGGGATCGGTGTCGACGAGGATCGCCGTCATCTCAGGCCACCGGCTGCGGCGTCTCGCGGGCGGCGGTCATGATCATGTGGCTGATGTCGTCCGCCGTGAGCCCGTCGATGGGCCGGTCGGCGACCTTCACGCCCCGGCTGAGGATGACGACGCGGGTCGCGAGCGCCACCACGTCGGCCATGTTGTGGCTGATCAGGATGATCGTGCGCCCCTCCGCCTTCAGGCGGCGGACGAGGTCGAGCACCTGCGCGGTCTCGCGCACGCCGAGCGCGGCGGTCGGCTCGTCCATGATGATGATGTCCGCGTTCCAGCGCAGGGCCCGCGAGATCGCCACGGCCTGGCGCTGCCCGCCCGAGAGCCGCTCGACCGGCCGCCACATGTCCGGGATCGAGACCGCGAGCCGTTCGAGGTAGCGCCGCGCCTCCGCCGCCATGCGGCCCTTGTCGAGGATGCGCAGGAAGGGCAGGCCGAGCGAGCGGGTCAGCTCGGCGCCCATGAACACGTTCTCGGTCACCGACAGCCGCGGCGCGAGCGCGAGGTCCTGGTAGATCGTCGCGACCCCCTTGGCGAGGGCATCGTGGGGCGAGCGGAAGCGGGCCGGCTCGCCCCGCAGCGTCATCGTGCCGGCGCTCGCCTCCTGGGCGCCGGACACGATCTTGATCAGGGTCGACTTGCCGGCCCCGTTGTCCCCGCACACCGCGAGGACCTCGCCGGGATGGACGTCGAGGTCGATCCCCGCGAGCGCGAGAACGCCCCCGTAGCTCTTCTGGATCCCGCGCAGGCCGAGGACCGGCGCGGGCGTCGCCGCGGGGGCCATCGGCCTCAGTTCACGAACTGCTTCACGTTGTGCTGGTCGACCAGGACCGCGTCCATGAACAGGTACGGGCCGGTGGTGACGCTGTCCTTCGGCTGCTTCTTGACGACGATGCGCTCGACCGCGTCGACCGCCTTGCGGCCCATCTCCTCGAACGGGATCGACACGGTCGCCGTGAAGGTGCTGTCCGGATCGGCGATGCGGCGGTAGCTCTCCGGCCCGCCGTCGACCGACACGAGCGGGATCTGGCCCTTCTTCACGCCCTGCGCCCGCAGGAGGTCGTCGATGATGTAGGCTTGGCCGTCGAAGGACGCCCAGATGCCCTGGATCTTGCCCTGGTTCTGGAGGAGGAGCGCCTGCATGCCGCTGCGCACGTCGTCGCGCCAGCTCTGGGTGCGGGACATCGAGAACTTGCCGACCTCCTTCACGCCCGTGTTCTCGGACAGGACCGCGTCGAGGATCTTGCCGCGGATGCGCGAGGCGATGTTGTTCTCGAACCGGGCCGACAGGATGTTGCCCTGGTAGCCGATCTGGCCGAACAGGTAGAGGGCGGCGTCGGCGCCGATCTTGTACTCGTTGGTCTGGATGTCGAACAGCGCGTGCGGGCTCGCGCCGGACTGCACCGTGATCACCGGCACGCCCTTGTCCTTGGCGGCCTTGAACTGGGCGTCGGCCTCGATCGGCTTGCCCATGGCGACGACGATGGCGTCGACCTTCTTGGCGATGAGCGCGTCGAACTGCTCGGCGTGCTTGGGGAGCGAGCCCTCCGAGTTGAGGAGGGTGACGGTCCAGCCCTTCTCCTTGGCGGCCGCGGCGGCGGCGTTGGCGACGCGCGCATGCGTCTCCGACGAGAACTGGAACCCGATCACCCCGATCTCGACCGCCTGCGCGGCCGCCGAGCCAAGGACGAGCGCGAACGCGCCCGCGAGCAGCGACTTCCTCATGGTCCTTCCCCTCTGTTCATGCCGCCTCAAACCTTGAAGGCGGCCTTCTTGACGACGCTCGCCGAAAAAGCAACGGACCCGATGATGATAGCGCCGAGCACGATGTCCTGCACGTAATAGGCGGCGCCCATCAGCACGAGACCGTTGCCCAGGACCTTCAGGACGAAGGCGGCGAACACGGTGCCGGGCACGTTCGGCCGGCCGGGCTCGAACATGGTCATGCCGAGGAGCACCGCCGCGATCGCGTAGAGGAAGTAGTCGCCCGCCATGCCCGGCGCCGCCGAGGACAGATTTGCGGCGAGCAGGACCGCGGTGAGCCCGGCGAGGAGCCCGGACAAAAGGAGGCCGAGGCGCTTCATGCGCGCGGTGGCGATGCCGGCGAGCCGCGCCGCCTCGTCGGCCTCGCCGGTCGCGGTCATGTGGCTGCCGGTGCGGGTCCACTTCACGAGGAGATAGGACAGGCCGGCGACGCCGAGGAGCCACAGGAGCAGGTTCGGGATCCCCAGCGTGGCGCCGCGGGCGAGGCCGGTGAACTCGGTCGGCCAGCGGCCGACGAAGGCGACGCCCTGCGTCGCCATGAAGGCGAGGCCGCGGGCGATCGCCGCCGTGCCGAGGGTCACGATCAGCGAGGGCACGCGCAGCACCGTGACGCCGAAACCGTTGAAGGCGCCGCACAGAAGCCCGACGGCGAGCCCGGCCGCCACAGCCAGGGCGGGGTCGTAGCGCGCCTGGACGAGGAACCCGGCCGTGACCGCGGCGAGGCTCGCCACCTCGGCGATCGACAGATCGAGCTCGGCGATCGTGAGCGCGAGAGCGAAGCCGAGCGCCAGGATGGCGAGGAAGCTCGTGTCCTTGAGGACGTTGACCACGTTCGCCGGCGTGGCGAAGTTCGGGGCGAAGGCGACTAAGAACGCGACCAGCGCGAGGTCCGCGATGGCGGTGCCGTAGCGCTCGACGATCGCCTTCATTGGGCGCCCCCCGCGATGGCGGAGACGGGGGGCAGGAGC
>DATLFZ010000170.1:0-21309 GCA_035540795.1 Beijerinckiaceae bacterium
TCAGTGGGGAAGCGGCGCTGAAATTGGCGAAGGGTGGGGGCTTTCGTGCTCATGCCCTTCTAGTACCACTTTCCAGCTTACATGTCTAGAGGGGATACATCCGGACCACCGTAACTGGAACGAAACGTAAACACAAGGAGCGTGCGATGGGGGGCGTGTCACGGGAAGGATCGCGGCTGCTGGCCCTGCTCGGGGAGGCGGGCGCCTACGCCATGACCGATCCGCTCGACGGCCGGGCGATCATCGTGCGCCGGGAGCGGGACGGGGTGTCGGTCGGCGCCGGGCGCTTCCCGGCCGCGCGGGCGCGGGAGCTCGTCCGGCTCGACCTCGCCGAGGCCTACGGCCCGGCGGTGCGGCGGGCCTTCCGCATCTCGGAGCCGGGGCGGCTGCATCTGCGCCGCGCCGCCGCTCCGGACGCGCCCTTCCGCGCGCAGCACGGGAGCGTCGAGGCGACGGTCACCATCGAAGGGGAGCGCGTGGCGGTGCGGGTCAACCCCGACGAGAGCCCCCTCGACGGGCTGCGCCGGCGCAGGGACGCGGCCGGGCGGCCCCTGATCGACGCCGCCGGCCACGAGGCCGGGGAGCGCCTGCGCCGCGACCTCACCGCGGCGATGATGCTGCCGCGGGTCACCGCCGACTGGACGGCGCCGGTGGCGGGGCGGGGCCGCGGCGGCCCGCGCGAGATCGCCGCGACCGATTCGGCCCTCGCCGCCCGCCAGCGGGTCGAGCGCGCGCTCGCGGCGGTCGGGCCCGACTTCGCCGACCTCCTCGTCGACCTGTGCGGCTTCCTGAAGGGGCTTTCCGCGATCGAGCGGGAGCGCGGCTGGCCGGCGCGCTCGGGCAAGCTGTTCGTGAGGCTCGCGCTTTCCCGCCTCGCCGAGCATTACGGCCTGGGTCCCGTCGCGACCGGGCCGGAGCGGGGCGCCCTGCGGGCCTGGCGGGAGGCGCGGCCGTGAGGCCTAGTGCTCCATCAGGGTGGCGACGTGGGCGGCCACGGAGCGGGAGAGGCCGTCGAGGTCGTAGCCGCCCTCGAGGAGGGAGACGACCCGGCCGCGGCAGCGGCGCGCGGCGACGTCCATGAGCTTTCGCGTCGCCCAGGCGAAATCCGCCTCGACCAGGTTGAGGTTGGCGAGCGGGTCGCGCCAATGGGCGTCGAACCCGGCCGAGATCACGATCAGGTCGGGCCCGAAATCCTCGATCCGGGGCAGGAGCGAGACTTCGAGCGCCTCGCGAAAAGCCTCGCTGCCGTCGCCGGGGCGCAAGGGCGCGTTGACGATGGTGTCGTGCGTGCCGCGCTCCGAGAGGGCGCCCGTGCCCGGGTAGAGCGGCATCTGGTGGGTCGAGCCGTACAGCACGCTCGGGTCGTCCCAAAAGATGTCCTGCGTGCCGTTGCCGTGATGGACGTCCCAGTCGAGGACGACGACGCGCTCGGCCCCGTGCGCCTTCTGGGCGTGGCGGGCTGCGACGGCGGCGGTGTTGAACAGGCAGAAACCCATCGCCCGGGTCTTCTCGGCGTGGTGGCCCGGCGGGCGCATGGCGCAGAAGGCGTTCTGGACCTTTCCGGCCATGACCTCGTCGACCGCCTGCACCGCGGCCCCGACGGCGCGCAGCACCGCTTCCAGGCTGCCCGGGGACATGGTGGTGTCGGCGTCGAGGGCGACGAGGCCCTCCTTCGGCGCCGCCTGCGCGATCGCGTCCACGTAGGCCTGCGGATGCACGAGGGCGGGGAGGGCGAGGTCGGCCCGGGGCGCCTGCTCGCGCACGAGGCCGGCGAAACGCTCGTCCTCGAGGACGCGCTCGATGGCGCGGATGCGGTCCGGCCGCTCGGGATGCCCCGGCGGGGTCTGGTGGTTCAGCGCGGCCGGGTGACAGAGATACAGGGTGGACATGCGGGCCGGGGACTCCTGGGACTGGCGATCAGTGTCGCAGCCCGGCCCGGCCCTGTCCACGCGCACCCGCGAGGGTCAGTCCATGCGCTCGCGCAGGAACGGGTGCTGCTCGCGCGCCGTCCGCGACGGCGGCGGGCCCCGCCGCACCGCGGCGGCGACGGCGGGCAGCGCCACCGGCTTGAACCCGGCCGTGCGGCCGCCCTCGCCCGGCTCGCGCGCGCCCTTGCGCTCCGCCCGGTCGGGGATCGTGAAATCGTCGGTCTTCTGGCCCATGATGGATCTCGGCGATGCCTCCCGCGGCTCGCGGCCGCCCAAGAAAGGAACCACGGGATCGGGACGACCCCTGGGCCGGTTTGGGGCGCTCCCGTGGCGCCCTCGGGCTTCCTGCGCCCGAATGGTTAAGGAAACGCGGATGGCGCCGGCCGCGCTCGTGCGCGGCTCGGGAGAACTAGGAGCCGAACGGGGCGTGCGAAGTGTGGGGAGAGAGATGGTAGCGGAGGAGGGACTTGAACCCCCGACCCCAGGATTATGATTCCCGTGCTCTAACCAACTGAGCTACTCCGCCGTGCCGCAGGGCGCGACGGGGGCGATATAGGAACCGCCGCGACGGGGTGTCAAGGAAAGCGGCGCGCCGGCCGTGGCGTCAGGGCGGGGCGCGCAGGGCGTCGACCATCGCCTTGACGGCGCGCATCTGCGGGCCGGCGCGGCGCATGTAGTCGGCGCCGGTGTAGCCCCACCAGTCCCAGCAGGCGAGCGGGTTGTCGGCCGAGCGGGCCACCTGCGGGAAGAGCAGCACGAGGCGGTTCGCCTCGGCGAAGCGGGCGTGGCCGGAGCCCGTGACGAAGGTGAGGTGCAGGCGCTCCGCCGCCTGCCGGCAGCCGTGGAAGACCACGTGCAGGCGGCAGGGACCCGTTTCGCAGGCCTGCGGCAGGTAGAGGAAGCCGCCGTCGTCGAGGCCCGCGCCGGCGCCGAACGGCCGCTGGTCGAAGCGCCGGAAGCGGGCCGGATCCGGCGCCCGCGGCGCGGGGTCGAACCCGTCCGGCAGGAGATGCGCCAGGAGCCGCCCCGCGGCGTCGAAGCCGCAATCGACCAGGAAGGGGGGCTCGGCCACGCCGCAGGCGAGGGGCGCCCCGGCGACGGGCAGGCCGTGGTTCGCACTCTCGTCCACCTCAAGGGCGATGTTGCCCGCCGGCACGCCGGCCTGCGCATAGGTCGCGCGCACGGCCTCGACCGTCGCCCGCGGCACCTCTTCGTCGAGGCCGCCGGCGAACAGCCAGACCCGCGCGCCGGCGAGGTTTTTGGGATCGTCGATGGCGCCCCGGCGCTCCTCGTCGCGGATGGCGTCGGCGGAATGGTCCGGGTCGGGCGCCCGCGGCAGCCACAGGGTCCAGAAGCCGAAGGCGGCGCGTTCCTTGTGCGAGCACACGGCGAGGGCCATCACCACCCGCCGCATCGGGTTGAGGGACAGCCAGAACGGCGCCTGCTCGGGGCAGGCATAGGGCCCGCCCGCGACGATGCCGGCCCCGGCGACGGTGCCCGAGAAGGCGACGTGGAACTGGTGCGCGAAGAAGGCCCCGGAGGACAGCCCGGAGACGGTCACGGCGGGGTCGAGGGGCAGGCGCGGCAGCGGCGCGAGGGGAAGCCGGTCGTGGTCGGCGGCGGCCGGCCCGGCGAGGAGGAGGGCGAGGAGGAGGAGCGCCCTCACCCTCGCGACCCGCTCAGGCGCGCGCGGCGGCGCGGCCGGCGGCGAGCCAGCGCGCCATGTCGACGAGGATCACGTCGAGAGCCTCGTCGAGGGCGCGCACCGCCCCCGCCGCCTCGATGGCGCCGACCGGCCTGCGGGCCGAGAAGACCCGGGCGGCCACGACCTGGCCGGTGCGGTCCTGCACGAGCCTCGCCGAGATCTCGATCACCGCCTCGCCGCTGGCGGCGTCGATGCGGAAGGCGCGCAGGTCCGTGGCGAGCTGGTAGTCGGGGTTGATCCGGTCCCCGGGCCGGCTCACCGAGCGGGTGCGGGTCGCGTTCTCGAACGTCTCGATCATGCGCGCCTGGATCAGCGCCGGCAGCTGGTCGGCGAGCTGCGCCTGCGGCAGCAGGGACACCGCCCCGGCGGCGTCGCGCACCACGATGCGGTCGCTCTGGTAGAGCTGGATCGCCGCGGGCGTCGCGACCACGACCTGGCCCGGAATCGACCCGCCGAGGCGGGCGCGGGGGGCGGAGAGGTCGTAGGTCGTCAGCGCCGCCGGCCCGCCGAGACAGCCGGCGAGGGCGAGCGCGCCCGACAGGACGACGCCGCGGAGGAGGCTCCGCGGCGCGAGAAGGGGAACACGAGACGTCATCCAGGTCACCGGCGGCCCGAGTACTCCGGAATGGACGGCTTGCCGCCGAAAATCAACTGCTGCGGATTGCGTTCGAGGTTGCGGACCGCGCGATCGATCTGGTTGAGGGTCTTGCGGCCGTCGCTCGCGAGCGCCTCGACCTCCTTCAGCCCCGACCCGGTGAAGCGGACGATGCCGGTGGTGATGTCGGCGGTACGCTTGTCGAGGTTGTCGGCGAGGGTGCGGATCGAGCGCGCGGCGTCCCGGATCTCCTGGAACATGCCCTGGCCCTCCGGCCCGCCGCCCTGGCCGAGGAAGCCTTCGGCGGCCTGGAGCACGCCGTCGACCCGGTCGGCCGACTTGTTGAGCTTCTCGACGAGGGCGCGCGCCTCGGTGATCGCCTTCTCGACATCGGGGCTGGCGTTGCCGAGGGTGGTGGCGAAGCGCTCGGCGCCGTCGATGGCGCGGTTCACCTTGTCGGCGTCCACCGCCCGGGCGAGGCCGCCGATGTCGTCGAGGGTCGTGTCGAGCTTCGCCGCCGAATCCTGGAGCCGGCGCGCGAGCGCCGAGGCGTCGGCGAGCATGCGGGTCACGTTCTCCCGGTTGTCGGCGAGCGTCTGCGAAAAGCCCTCGACGTTGGCGATCGTGCTGTTGATCCGGCCCGCGTCGATCGAGCGGGCGATCTCGCCGACGTCGCGGATGACCGCGGCGAGCGCCTCCCGGTTGTCGGCGAGCGTCTTCGAGAAGACCTCCGCGTTGGCGATGGTGGCGTTGAGGCGCCCGGTGTCGACGGCGCGGACCGCCTCGCCGATGTCGGCGAGGGTCTCCTCGGCCTTGGAGGCCATGGCGTTGAGGCGGGTCGCGAGCGCGCCGGCGTCGCGCAGCATCGCCGTCACGTTCTCCCGGTTGTCGGCGAGCGTCTGCGAAAAACCCTCGACGTTGGCGAGCGTGCGGTCGATCTTCTGCGCGTCGACGGCCTTGGCGAGGGCCGCCACGTCGCGGATCGCGCTGCCGAGCTGCTCCCGGTTCTCGGCCAGCGTCCGGCTGAAATCCTCGACGTTGGCGAAGGTGCGGTTGATCCGCTCCGCGTCGACCGAGCGCACGAGCGTGCCGACCTCGGCGAGGGTGGCGTCGAGCCGGCCGGCGCTCTCGTTGAGGCGCTGGGCGAGGGTGGCGGCGTCGCGCAAGGCGTTCGAGACGTTCTCCCGGTTGTCGGAGAGCGTCTGGGTGAACCCTTCCACGTTCTCGAGGGCGCGGGCGACGCGCTGGCCGTCGACCGAGCGCACCAGCGTGGTGACGTCGTCGGTCAGGACCTCGAGCTTCTGGGCGAGGGGACCGATGCGGGTCGCCGCGTCGCCGACCTGGGCGAGGAAGCGCTCGATCCCCGGCGCGTTGCCGGCGAGCGCGTTGGAGAAGGCCTCCACGTTCTGCACGGTCCGGTTCACCGCGCCTTCGTTGTCGGAGATGAGCTTGTTGACGCGCTCCATCACCTCGTCGGCGCGGCGGGCGACGTTGCGCACGCTCTCCATCATGTCCTGCATGCCGCCGGGATCGGCGAAGATGGTCGGCATCGGCTCGCCCGGGCGCGGCGACAGGGGCGGCGCGTTGGGCTCCCCGCCGACGAGACCGATCGTGGTGACGCCGGTGAGGAGCGCCGCCTCGAGCCGGGCGCGGGTGTCGACCCGCAGCGGCACGGTGCGGTCGACCTCGGCGATGGCGACCACCCGGCGGGGATCCTCGGGCAGGAGGCGCACGTCGGTGACCTCGCCGACCCGGATGCCGTTGAACTGGACGCCGGCGCCCTTGGCGAGGCCGCCGACCGAGCCCGAGAACACGACGCGCACGGCGTCGCGGCGCTGGTTCTGGTTCGTGCCGGAGAACCAGTAGACG
Organism: Beijerinckiaceae bacterium; assembly: GCA_035540795.1. GTDB lineage: Bacteria > Pseudomonadota > Alphaproteobacteria > Rhizobiales > Beijerinckiaceae > JAJKJG01. The sequence continues at coordinate 6,098 of DATLFZ010000170.1, forward strand.
AACAGGAACCCGGCCGCGATCACCGCGAGGGTGAACACCCCGATCAGCGCATAGTTGGCGCGCGTTTCCATCGGACCGAAAACTCCCTCACGCTCCGGACGCCAGCGCGCGCGCCCGCTTGCCGTGGAAATAGGACCTCACCCAGGGATGATCGCTGGCGAGCATCGCCTCGATCGGCCCGGATGCGATGATCTTGCCGTCGCCGAGCGCGGCGATGCGGTCGCAGACCGTGTGCAGGCTGTCCAGGTCGTGGGTCACCATGAAGACGGTCAGGCCCAGGGTCCTCTGCAGGGTCGCGATCAGGTCGTCGAATTCGCCGGCCCCGATCGGGTCGAGCCCGGAGGTGGGCTCGTCCAGGAAAAGGATCTCCGGGTCGAGCGCGAGCGCCCTCGCCAGGGCCGCCCGCTTGATCATACCGCCCGACAATTCCGACGGAAGTTTGTCCCCGGCCTCGGGTTTCAGCCCGACCATCTCGATCTTGAGCATGGCGAGCTCGTCGAGGAGCCGGTCGGAGAGCGTCAGGTACTCGCGCATCGGCACCTGGACGTTCTGCTTGACCGTGAGCGAGGAGAACAGGGCGCCGTGCTGGAACAGCACGCCCCAGCGGCGCTCGATCGCCCGCCGTGAGGTCGGCGACAGCCGGTCGAGGTCCTCCCCGAACACCTCGATCGTGCCGGCCCGCTTCGGCACGAGGCCGAGGATGGTGCGGGTGAGCACGGACTTGCCCATGCCGGAGGCGCCGACGAAGCCGAGGATCTCGCCCCGGTGCACGTCGAGGTCGAGCCCGTTCAGGACGGTGCGCTCGCCGAAGCCGACCACGAGGTCGCGCACCCGGATCACCGCCTCGCGGTGCCGGTCGAAGGCGCGGTGGCGCGCGTCGAGCATGGTCAGTACCGGATCGCCGCGAAGAACATCGCGAAGACGCCATCGAGCACGATCACCATGAAGATCGCCTTGACGACCGAGGAGGTCACGTGCCGGCCGAGGGACTCGGCCGAGCCCTGGACCGCGAGTCCCTCCATGCAGGCGATGAGCCCGATCACCAGCGCCATGAACGGCGCCTTGATCAGCCCGACCAGAAACGTGTTCATCTGGATCGTCGTGCGCAGGCGCGTCAGGAACACGTCCGGGCTGATGTCGCCGTAGAACCAGGCGGTGAGGCCGCCGCCGAACAGGGCGGCGAGCGCCGACAGGAAGGTCAGGAGCGGCAGGGCCACGATCAGGGCGAGGAGCCGCGGCACGATCAGGACCTCGATCGGGTCGAGGCCCATGACCCGGAGCGCGTCGATCTCCTCGCGCATCTTCATGGAGCCGATCTCGGCCGTGAACGCGGAGCCGGACCGGCCCGCGACCATGATCGAGGTGAGGAGGACCGCGAGCTCGCGCAGGACGAGGATGCCGACGAGGTTGACCACGAAATGGGCCGCCCCGAAGCGCTGCAGCTGGAAGATGCCCTGCTGCGAGACGATGCAGCCGACGAGGAACGAGATCAGGACGATGATCGGCACGCCGCGAAAGGCGATCTGCTCGAGGTGGTGGATCATCGACGGGCCGCGGAAGCGGCGCGGGCTCACCATCACCCGCCCGAGCGCCGCCACCACCTGGCCGAGGAAGCTGACGCCGGCGGCGAAGTCGCGCCCGGCGCCGACCACCGCCTTGCCGATGTCGGCGAGCATCTCGACGAGCTTCGAGCGGCGCACGGGCGCGTGCGGCTGAAAACCCCGGTAGGCGACCTCGTTGAGGAGGATGTTGTGCTCGGGCCGGCCCCCGACGAAATCGGCCGCGTGGCCCTTCTCGCCGAGCTCGTGGCGGGTGCGGTCGAGGACCCAGGCGCCGAGCGTGTCGAGGCGCTCCACCCCGGACAGCTCGACGATGACCCGCCTCGCGTCGGCGGCCGCGGCGGCGATCTCGGCGGTGCGGGCCTCGACGCCGGGGGCCTGGTCCGCGGTCCAGCGGCCGAACAGGGCGACGCGCAGCTCCGCGCCGTGCCGGTCGACGACGGCCCGCGGTTCGTGGCTCTCCTCGATCAACGTCTCGGACACGCTCGCTCGGACCCCGGCTGGCGGCTAGACTGCGTGTACCGTGCCGGGGCCGCTCAAGTCGAGACGGCGATTGGGGGAGGACGCATGCGCAGGCTCGAAGTGGCGATCGAGCGTTTTCCGATCGCCGGCCGCTTCATCATCGCCCGCGGGGCGCGGACGGAGGCCGTGGTCGTGACGGCGACGATCACGGACGGGACCGCGACGGGGCGGGGCGAATGCGTGCCGTACGCCCGCTACGGCGAGACCGTGGAGGGCGTCGCGGCGGCGATCGAGGCGCAGCGCGGCGCCATCGAATCGGGGCTCGACCGCGCCGGCCTGCAGGAGGCGATGCCGGCGGGGGCCGCGCGCAACGCCATGGACTGCGCCCTGTGGGACCTCGACGCGAAGCGGACCGGGGTGCCGGCCCACGTGAGCGCCGGGCTCGACCGCCTCGGCCCGGTCACCACCGCCTTCACCATCAGCCTCGACGCGCCGGAGGCGATGGCGGACGCGGCGGCGAAGGCCGCGTCGCGGCCGATCCTCAAGATCAAGCTCGGCGCTCCCGACGGGGACCGGGCCCGAATCCGCGCCGTGCGGGAGGCCGCGCCCGATTCGACCCTGATCGCCGACGCCAACGAGGGCTGGACGGCGGCGAACCTCGAGGAGAACCTCGCGGCCTGCGGCGAGGCGGGCTTCGCCCTGATCGAGCAGCCCGTGCCGGCGGACCGGGACGAGATCCTGCGCGGCATCCGCCGCCCCGTGCCGCTCTGCGCCGACGAGAGCGTGCACGACCGCAACAGCCTCGACCGGCTGGTCGGGCTCTACGACGCGGTCAACATCAAGCTCGACAAGACAGGGGGCCTCACCGAGGCCCTCGCCATGGCGGAAGCCGCCGCCGCGAGGGGCTTCTCGCTGATGATCGGCTGCATGCTCGGCACCTCGCTGGCGATGGCGCCGGCGCTGCTGCTCGCGCCGCGCTGCCGCTTCGTCGACCTCGACGGGCCGCTCCTCCTCGCCCGCGACCGGGAGGGGGGGCTCGTCTACGAGGGCAGCCTGGTGCGGCCGCCCTCGCCGTCCCTGTGGGGCTGAGCGAGGCTGCGCCAGGCGAGGACCGCGAAGGCGAGCCCGAGGGCGGCGAGCGGCGCCATCGCCGCGAAGACGAGCGGCCCCGCGGCCCGGAAGACGAGGCCGCTTCCCACCGTGGCGGTGGCGGAGACGAAGGCGGTGAGCGCGCCGAGCATTCCCTGCGCCCGGCCGCGGGCGCCGTCCGGGGCGAGCCGGGACAGGGCCGCCATGGTGGCGAGGTGGGTCGTGCCGAAGGTGACCGCATGCAGCCCCTGGAGGGCGAGCGTGGCGCCGAAGCCGGGCGAAAGCCACAGGCCCACGGCCCGGACGAGGGCCGCCACCCCTCCGAGCGCCAGCACCGCGACGGCGACCGGAACGCTCGCGATCCGCCGCCCGAGGAAGGCGAAAGCGGCGATCTCGAGCACGACGCCGACCCACCACAGGTAGCCGATCGACGGCTTCGAGAAGCCGATCGCGCTCCAGTGCAGGCTGCCGAAGGCGTAGACGGCCGCGTGGCTGCCCTGGATACAGGCGGCGGCGCCGATCACGTACCACAGCCCGCGCGGCAGCCGGGCAGCCCTGCCGCCCGCGGGGCGGGGAGCGGGCCCGGCTGCGTCGGCGCGGGGCAGGGACAGCGCCACGAGCACCGCGCCGAGCGCCGCGGCGGCGAGCGTCCACAGGATCGCGTCCGGCCGGGCGGCGGCGAGGAGGTAGCCCGCTCCCACGGTCGCCGCGAGGAACGCCACCGAGCCCCACAGCCGGATGCGGCCGTAGTCGAGGCGCGGGTCGCGCCGGGTCGCCTCCAGCGTCACGAGGTCCGTCGCCGGGATCGCGGGGGCCTGCGCGAGCGCCGTGAGCGCGACGATCACCGCGATGATCGCCGCGCCGTCCGCGAAGCCGAGGATCGCGTAGGCGGCGACCTGCGCCCCGTAGGCGGCGAGGAGGAGCCCGCGGACGCCGACGCCTCGGTCGAGGAGGCTCAGGAGGGGCGCGGTCGCCACCACCCGCACCACGATGGGGATCGCCAGGATCGCGCCGATGGTGGTCGCGTCGAGCGACCGGCTCGCGAGCCAGAGCGGGAAGAACGGCAGGTAGACGCCGATCCCGACGAAGTTGGCGACGTGGAGGGCGGCGATGCGGGCCCCGCGGGCGGGTCTGGTCATGGCGGGTCTCGGGCCGACCCGTAGCCCGGAATTAACCACGACGCGATAGGCTGGCCCGGACGATGGGGGCGGACCATGGAGCCGTCGCAGGCGACCGAGGCGGAGTTCGAGGCGATCCACGCGGCGGTGATGGAGACCGCGCGGGGGCGATGGTTCCTGGCCGAGTTCGCCCGGCGCCGGCGCGCCGCCGAGACCCGGGCCGCCATGGCGGCGGTCGCGAGGCTCGAGGCGCGCGTCGCCGCCCTCCCGGGGCCGGGAGCGGAGGCGGCGCCCGACGGGACGGCCCGGGGGAAGGCGGCCGCGCGGGTCGGGGCGCTGATGGACGCCCTCGAGCGCATTCAGGACGCCACCTGGGAGCTGCGCGACGCGGGCGCCGAGGCGGGACCGTGCCGGGCGATCGAGGCGGCGGCCGCCGCCCTGCGCACCGGGCTCGCCGAGCTCGAAGCGCTGCTGCAGCCCGCCACCGGCGCTCCCGACGCAGGGTGAGGCGCATGCGTCCGGCGCAAGGCCGCTGCCGTTCAGGCGGCCTTCACGCCCGCTGCGCATCATGCTCTACGGCGCGCCGCCCCGGACATCGCCGCCCGTGAACCCGCTCGCCGGTATCTTCCTCAAGGTCCTGTCCGCGCTCGTCTTCACGATGATGTCCGCGGGGATCAAGCACGTCAGCGCACGCTATCCGGTCGGCGAGCTCGTCTTCTTCCGCTCGGCCTTCGCGATCCTGCCGCTGGTCGTGTGGCTGTCCTGGCGCGGCGACCTCATCAACGCCGTGCGCACCACGAACCTGAGCGGGCATGTCCTGCGCAGCATCATCGGCTGCACGGGCATGTTCTGCGGCTTCGCCGCCCTCGGCTACCTGCCTTTGTCCGACGTGGTGGCGATCGGCTACGCGGCGCCCCTGATCGTCGTCGTGCTCGCGGCGCTGATCCTCAAGGAGACGGTGCGGATCTACCGCTGGAGCGCCGTCGTCGTTGGCTTCGCCGGGGTCCTGGTGATGCTGTCGCCGCATCTCGGCGGGCCGCGGCTCGGGGCCGAGAGCGGCCAGGCGGTCGGTGCCGGCTTCGCGCTTCTCGGCGCCCTGGGCGCGGCCGGGGCGACGATCCAGGTGCGCCGGCTCACCAGCACCGAGCGCACCGGCGCCATCGTGTTCTACTTCTCAGTCTTCTGCAGCGTCATCGCGCTCGGCACGATCGTGCTCGGCTGGCGGATGCCCGACCTCGCCGATTTCGGCCTTCTGGTCCTCATCGGCATCCTGGGCGGGATCGGCCAGATCCTGCTGACCCAGAGCTACCGCTTCGCCGACGCCTCCCTCGTCGCCCCCTTCGAGTACACGACGATGGTGTGGGCGTTCCTGTTCGGCTGGTTCGTGTTCGGCGAGGCGCCGCAGGCGGTGGTGGTGGCGGGTGCGGTCGTCGTCGCGGGCTCCGGCCTGTTCGTCCTGTGGCGCGAGCACCGGCTCGGCCTGCACCGGGCGAAGGAAGTCGAGACGGCGTCCCAGCGTCCCGCCTGAGACTTGCCTTCCCGACCGGCACGGCTTACCTCCCGAAGCGATCTCCTTGGGGTGCCCGCAAGGGCTGAGAGGCGAAAGCCAACCCATCGAACCTGAACCGGGTCATGCCGGCGGAGGAAAGCGAGATGACGGCCTCCCCCCTCGACGCGCGCGAACTCGCCGACCGCACGGCCGGCCTCCTCGACGGTGTGCGCGCGCGCCGCCCGCGGGTCCACGCCATCACCAACGCGGCCGCGCAGGTCTTCACCGCGAACCTCCTCCTCGCGGCGGGCGCGATCCCCTCCCTCACCGTCTCGCCCGAGGAGGCCCCCGCCTTCGCCGGCCGGGCGGACGCGCTCGTCGTCAATCTCGGCACGCTCGATTCCGAGCGCCGCGGCGCCATCCCCTGGGCGGTGGCGGCGGCGCGCCAGGCGGGCAAGCCGTGGTTGCTCGACCCCGTATTCGTCGACGCCTCGCCGCCGCGGCTCGCCCTGGCGCGCCTGTGCCTCGCCGGCCGCCCGGCGGTGCTGCGCTGCAACGCGGCCGAGTTCGCGGCCCTCGCGGAGCGGGAGGCGAGCCCGGAGAACGCGGGCCGCTTCGCCGCGGAGCAGGGCATCGTCGTCGCGCTCACGGGCCCGGTCGACTGGATCGCCGACGGGGAGCGCACGGTGGGGATCCGCAACGGTCACCCGCTCATGACTCGGGTCACCGCCATGGGCTGTGCCGCGACCGCGCTGCTCGCGGCCTTCGCGGCGCTGGAGCCCGATCCGCTCGTCGCCGCCGCCGCGGGCCTGCTCGCGGTCGGCGTCGCCGGCGAGATCGCCGGCGAGCGGGCCGCCGGCCCCGGCAGCTTCCAGCCCGCCTTCCTCGACGCGCTCGACGCCCTCGACCGCGCCGCCCTCGCCGATCGGGCCCGACTCGCATGAACCCGGTGGATCTGCGCCTCTACGGCATCCTCGATCCCGAGCGCGCCCGCGGTCGCGACCTCGCCGCGCTCGCCCGCGCCGCAATCGCCGGCGGCTGCACGCTCCTGCAGTACCGGGACAAGCACGCGCCCACCCGCACCCTCGTCGAGCGGGCCCGGGCCATCAAGGCGGCCCTCGCCGGCACGGGGGTGCCGCTCCTCGTCAACGACCGCGTCGACGTGGCCCTCGCGGCGCAGGCCGACGGCGTCCATGTCGGCCAGGACGACATGCATCCGGACGACGCCCGCCGCCTGCTCGGGCCGCAGGCCATCGTCGGCCTCACGCTCAAGACCGAGGCCCAGGCGGACGCGCTCGCAAGTTTTCCCGTCGATTACGGCTGCATCGGCGGCGTCTTCGCCACGACGAGCAAGGACAACCCGGCGCCGCCGGTCGGCCTCGACGGCTTCGCCCGCGTCGCCGCCCGGGCCCGCCGGGCCGGATGCCCCGTCGGCGCCATCGCCGGCATCGACGAGACCAACGCCGCCGGCGTCATCGGCGCCGGGGCGGACGGCGTCGCCGTGATCTCCGCCATCTTTTCCGCCCAGGACCCGGAGGCGGCGGCGCGGCGCCTGCGCGCCGTCGTCGACCAGTCGCTCGCAGCGAGGGGAGCCCTGCCATGACGGCGATCGCGGTCACCATCGCCGGCTCGGATTCCTCCGGCGGCGCCGGCATCCAGGCCGACCTCAAGACCTTTTCCGCGCTCGGCGTCTACGGGGCGAGCGTGATCACCGCGCTCACCGCCCAGAACACGCGCGGCGTGCAGGGCATCCACGACGTGCCGCCCGACTTCATCGGCGCGCAGATCGACAGCGTGTTCTCGGACCTCGCGGTCGGGGCGGTGAAGATCGGCATGCTGTCCCGCCCGGCGGCCATCGAGGCGGTCGCCGCGGGCCTCGCCCGCCACGGGGCGGACAAGGTCGTGCTCGACCCGGTCATGGTGGCCGCGAGCGGCGACCGGCTCCTCGCGCCGGAGGCCGTCGAGACGCTGCGGCGCCGGCTCCTGCCGATCGCCCTCGTCGTCACCCCGAACCTGCCCGAGGCGGCGGCCCTCCTCGACGAGGCGGAAGCCCGCGACGAGGATGCGATGCGCGCGCAAGCCGAGCGCATCCTCGCCTGGGGCCCGCAGGCGGTGCTGGTCAAGGGCGGCCATGCGGAAGGGGCGGAGAGCGTCGACATCCTCGTCACCCGCGACGGCGCGCGCCGCTTCGCCTCGCCGCGGATCGCCACCAGGAACACCCACGGCACCGGCTGCACCCTGTCGTCGGCCATCGCCGCGGGCCTCGCCCGGGGCCTTGCGCTCGAGGACGCGGTCGCGGCGGCCAAGGCCTATGTCGCCGCCGCCATCGCGGCCTCCGACCGGCTCGAGATCGGACACGGGCACGGGCCCGTGCATCACTTCCATGCCCTCTGGACCTGACCTCTCCCGCCGCGCCGCCCTCGGCGCGCTTCTCGCGCCCGCCGTCGCCGCTCCCGCGATCGCGCGGGAACAGCCCCTGCGCTGGCGCATGGTGACCTCGTGGCCGAAGGGCCGCGCCGGGCCCGGCGTCTCCGCCCGCCGCATCGCCGACCGGATCGAGGCCACGAGCGGCGGCCGCCTGCGCATCGACCTGTTCGGCGCCGGCGAGATCGTCTCCGCCTTCGCGGTGCTCGACGCGGTCTCGACCGGCACCGTCGAGATGGGCCACACGGCGGCGCTCTACTGGCAGGGCAAGATGCCGGCCGCCTCCTACTTCACCACGGTCCCGTTCGGGCTCGGGCCGGTCGAGCACCAGGCCTGGGTCGAGCTGCGCGACGGCCAGGCCCTGTGGGACGAACTCTACCGCCCCTTCGGCGTGCGCGCCTTCATGGCCGGCAACACCGGGCCGTCCATGGGCGGCTGGTTCAAGCGCAAGCTGTCGGGAGTGGAGGACCTGCGCGGCATGCGCATCCGCATCCAGGGACTCGGGGCCGAGCTCTTCGCGCGCCTCGGCGCGGTGCCGACCGCGATCCCCGCCGGCGACCTGCTGCCGGCGCTGGAGACCGGCGCCATCGACGCGGCCGAGTTCCTGGCGCCGGCGACCGACCTCGAGACGGGGCTTCACCGCCACGCCCGCCACTACTACGCGCCGGGCTTCAACAAGCCGAACGGGGCGAGCGAGCTCCTCGTGTCGCTGAAGGCGTGGGAGCTGCTGCCGGAGGACCTGCGCGCCGTCGTGGCGGAGGCCTGCCGGGCCGAGCACACGCTCGGCCTCGCCGACGCGCACGAGCGCAACGCCAGCGCCCTGCGGGAAATCCTCGGCGCCCACAAGGTCGAGCTCGTCGCGTTCCCGCAAGGGGTGGTCGAGGCGGCGCGCAAGGCCTGGGCGGAGATGCAGGGGGAGATCGCCGGAACCTCGCCGCTCGCCCGGCGCATCGTCGAGAGCTACGCCGCGGCCCAGGCCGATCTGCGCGGCTGGTCGGCCCTCGCCGCCGACATGGCCCGGGCGCTGGCCCGCGCCTGAGGCTTGATCCGGCGGACCGGCTCCGCCATGGTGCGTTCGGAACAAGGAACGCCCGTCCGCTCTTCCGGATGGGTGGGGGACGGGGCCATGGGTGTCGAAGGCCGGGAGCGGCAGCGCGAGCTCGAAGCGGGGGCGCAGGTCCTGTCGGGCCAGCTCGGCAAGACCATCCAGCGCCTGCGCAAGGCCTACAACCTGTCCCTCTCCGAGCTCGCCGAGCAGTCCGGCGTGGCGAAGTCGATCATCAGCCAGATCGAGCGCAACGAGACCAACCCGACGCTCGCCACCATCTGGCGCCTGTCGCAGGCTCTCGACGTGTCGATCGAGCGGGTGCTGGCGACCGGCGACGAAGAACCCTTCATCGACAAGTCGTCGCGGGCCGACACGCCGATCCTGGTCTCGGACGACGGCAAGATGCGGCTCGCCATCATCGGCTGGATCAAGACCGTCGAGTGGCTGCAATGGTACGACGTGCGCTCCGAGCCCGGCGGCGTGCTCGATTCCGAGGCCCACCAGCGCGGCTCGGTCGAGTGCCTGTCGGTGCTCGACGGCGAGTTCGAGGTCGAGGTCGGCGACACGGTGCAGACCGCCAAGGCCGGCGAAACCCTGCGCTACCGCTGCGACCGCCCGCACACGGTGCGCTGCATCGGCGGCGCTCCCGGCCGCGCCACCATGGTGTGCATCCTCAAGGCCGCGGTGATGGACTGAGCCACGGGGCGACGTAAGGCACCTCGCGGGTGATGACGACCTCGTCGGTGGCGACCCGGCAGGCCAGCGCGACCATCTCGACCCCGGCCTCGTGGGCGGCGCGGGCGGCGGAATCGTAGGCCGGGTCGATGTCGCGGGCGAGATCGAACCGGTCCGCCTCCATCTGGATGACGTGGAGGACGACGGCGCGGGCGCCGGCCCCGACCATCGAAGCGAGCTCCCGCATGTGCCGCGCGCTGCGGGCGGCGACGCAGTCGGGGAACTCGGCGAGGCCCGGCCTGCGCATGAAGTGGCAGTTCTTCACCTCGACGTAGCAGGGCGGCAGGCCCGGCCCCTCGAGCAGGAAGTCGACCCGGCTCTGGTGGCCGTAACGCACCTCCGGGCGCACCGACGCATAGCCCGACAGGGCCGGCAGGCGGCCGGCCGCGAGCGCCTCGGCGACGAGCCCGTTCGGCCGCGACGTGTTGATGCCGACGAGCTGCGGGGCGCCCCCGCACGGGGCGACCTCGACCAGCTCCCACGAATAGGCGAGCTTCCGGGCCGGGTTTTTGGACCGCGACAGCCACACCCGGTTTCCCGGCGCGACGAGGCCCAGCATCGCGCCGGGATTGGCGCAATGCGCCGTGACCCGCTCCCCCGTCGTGAGGTCCACGTCGGCGAGGAAGCGCTTGTAGCGGAGGACGAGCCGTCCTTCGACGAGAGGGGAGGGGAAGCGCACGGGGAGGGGACCGGAGCGGGGAAGCCCTCCTACAACGAAAATGGGCAGGCCCGAAGGCCTGCCCAGGTGGCCTCGATCAGCCGAGGCGGGAGGAAACCACGCGACCCTCGGCCAGGGCCCGGCGGCTTCGCCGCCGAGAGCGCGTGCGCCGCTTCCCTTCCAGGGCGGGCGCGCCGCATCCCGAGCCGCAACCATCCACTCTGGAGATAAATCAGAGTAGATGATGCCGCAAGCTCGGCCGGCGGATCATCTTTCGACCCTCTCGCCCGCTTGAGCGGGCCCGTCCGGCGCGCTAAAGCCGGGCTCCCGCCCGGAACCCGCCATGGCCGACACCGTCACCGCCGCGCTCATCGTCATCGGCGACGAGATCCTGACCGGGCGCACCAAGGACAAGAACATCGGCTACGTCGCCGAGTACCTCACCAACGTCGGCATCGACCTGCGCGAGGTCCGCATCGTGCCGGACGTGGAGGAGGAGATCGTCGCGGCGGTGAACGCCCTGCGGGCGCGCTACACCTACGTGCTGACGACCGGCGGGATCGGGCCGACCCACGACGACATCACCGCGGACGCGGTCGCCAAAGCCTTCGGCGTGCCGATCGGCATCGACGAGCGCGCGAAGGCGATGATGCTCGAGCGCTACAAGCCCGAGGACCTCAACGAGGCGCGCCTGCGCATGGCCCGCATCCCGGAAGGGGCCGACCTCGTCGAGAATCCGGTCTCCAAGGCGCCGGGCTTCAAGATCGGCAACGTGATCGTCATGGCCGGCGTGCCCTCGATCATGCAGGCGATGCTCGACAACGTGGTGCCGATGCTGCGCACCGGGGCGCGCATGGTGCTGCAGACGATCGAGGCGGCGGGCGTCCCGGAAGGGCTCTACGCCGCCGGCCTCGGCGAGATCGCGCAGGCCCATCCCGGCGTGTCGATCGGCTCCTATCCCTCGTTCAGCGCCGCCGGCTTCCGCAACCAGATCGTGGTGCGCGGCAAGGACGCGGCGCTGGTGGCCGGGGCGGCGCAGGCCGTGCAGGCCCTGATCGCCCGCCTCCAGGCCGAGCGCACCCCCGCCTAGAAGGTTCCGCCATGGCCGCTCCGTCGCAAAAAGCCTTTCCCGTGTCCTGGGACCAGTTCCACCGGGACGCCCGCGCCCTCGCCTGGCGGCTCGCCGGCGCCGGCCCTTTCGAGGCGATCGTCTGCATCACCCGCGGCGGCCTCGTGCCGGCGGCGATCGTCGCCCGCGAGCTCGGCACCCGGCTGATCGAGACGGTGTGCGTGGCGAGCTACCACGACTACAAGAACCAGGGCGAGCTCGTGGTCCTCAAGGACGTCGCCCCCTCGGTGAAGGGCATCGGCGACGGGCGCGGCAAGGGCGTGCTCGTGGTCGACGACCTGACCGACACCGGCAAGACCGCCAAGATCGTCCGGGACATCCTGCCGGAGGCCCATTTCGCCACGGTCTATGCGAAGCCCGCGGGGCGGCCGATGGTCGACACCTTCGTCACCGAGGTCAGCCAGGACACCTGGATCTACTTTCCCTGGGACATGGGGCTCGCCTATCAGGCCCCCATCAACGAGGGGACCCGCGGCTGAGGCATGCCTCGCCGGCAAGGGAGCGCCCATTGCGCGGGCCGGCCATTCATCCGCCGCAGTTGACACCCTCAAGATGAGTTCGGGATTCTCTGCTCAGACCGGGAACCCGCGGGGGCCTTCTTGTCAGCCGACGAGCCGCGATCCACGCCGGCTTCGCCCGGACCGTCCGTCGAGGGCGACGCCGTGGCGGCGCGCCCGGCCGCCGACCTGCTCGGCTCGGTCGCGGCCGACCCGGAGCTGCGCCTCGCCTTGTCGGTCGGCGGCGTCGGGGTCTGGTCCTGGGACCTCGGCTCCGACCTGATCGCCGCCGACGAGACCGCGCGACGGCTGTGGTCCTTTCCCCCGGACGGGCGCATTCCCATGGCCCGGGTGCGCCAGGCCATTCTGCCGGAGGATTTCGAGCCGGTCCGCCGCGCCGCCGCCGGCGCCCGGGGCGGGGGCGACCTCAACGTGGTGTTCCGCATCCGCCGCGGCGACGAGACCGCCTGGATGCGGGTGCGGGCCCGCGCCACCGACGGGCCGAAGGGCCGCCGCATCACCGGCGTCACCATCGACGTCACCGACCGCATGCGCATCGAGAGCGCGCTCGCCGACACGGAGGCGCGCCTGCGCCCGACGCCTTCAAGGCGCTCTACGGGGTCGGCGCCGACGAGCCTTTCGACGCCGCGACGGTGCTGGCGCGCATCCACCCGGACGACCGCGAGCGGGTCGAGGCCCAGCACCGGGAGCTGCTCGCGTCCTCCGCGCCCTACGAGACCGAGTACCGGGTCGTGCTGCCCGAGGGGGGCGTGCGCTGGATCCTGTCCCGCGGGGAGAGCATGCGGGCCGGGGCGGGCCGGCCGGCCCGGGTCGCCGGCGTCAGCATCGACATCACCGCCCGCAAGCGGTCCGAGGAGGAGCTGCGCGCGAGCCGCCGCAGCGCCAGCGCGCGCCTGCGCGAGGTCCGGGCGCTCTACCAGAACGCCCCCGTCGGCCTCGCCTATCTCGACCGGAACCTGCGCTACGTGCGGGTCAACGAGCGCCTCGCCGCCATCAACGGCCGAACGGTCGAGGAGCATGTCGGGCGGGGGGCGGCGGAGGTCGTTCCGGAGGCCTTCGCCCAGTTCGAGACCATCGCTCGAAAGGTGTTCGAGACCGGCGAGCCCGTGACCAACGTGGAGATCGACTACCCCTCGCCGCTGCATCCGGGTCGGCCGGGCTCCTTCAACTGCCACTTCTACCCGATCGAGGACGACAACGAGACGGTGATGGGGATCGGCGTCGCGGTGGAGGACGTCACCGCCTTCCGCCAGGCGGCGCACACCCGCGACCTGCTGGCGCGGGAACTCAGCCACCGGATCAAGAACCTGTTCGCCGTGGTCGCCAGCATCGTCAGCCTGTCGGCGCGGGGCGACGCCGCCCTCCAGGCCTTCGCCCGCACGATCCGCGGCCGCATCGAGGCCCTCGGCCGCGCCCACGACTACGTCCGCCCGCCCGAATGGGGCGCGACGACGACGGGGAGCGCGCGCACCGTGCAGACCCTCCTGCGGGCGCTCCTCGCGCCCTACGCCCAGGAGGGGCTCGCCGACCGGGTGGTCATTGGCGGTCCCGATCGCGCGATCGGCCCCACGGCGGCGACGCCGCTCGCCCTCGCGGTGCACGAATTCGCGACCAACGCCATGAAGTACGGCGCCCTGTCGGTGGTCGGAGGGACGGTGGAGATCGCCTGCAGCGAGGCCGGGGAGGCCTTTTCGTTCTGCTGGACGGAGCGGGGCGGGCCGGCCCTCGACGGGGCCCCGGACAAGGAGGGCTTCGGCACCCTTCTCGCCCGGCGCAGCATCACGGGGGACCTGCGCGGCGAACTCGAGATCGACTGGACCCCGGACGGGGTGGTGATCCGCGTCGCCGCGCCGGTGGAGCGCCTCGGCGCCTAGCGCTTCGAGAACTGGAAGCTGCGGCGGGCCTTCTTCTTCCCGTACTTCTTGCGCTCGACGACGCGCGGGTCGCGGGTCAGGAAGCCTTCCTTCTTGAGCGAAGGACGCAGGTCCGGCTCGAAGTTGGTGAGCGCCTTGGCGAGGCCGTGGCGCACCGCGCCCGCCTGGCCGGACAGGCCGCCGCCGGCCACCGTCACGGTGACGTCGTACTGCTCCATCCGGTTCGCCGTGGCGAGGGGCTGCTGCAGGATCATGCGCAGCACCGGCCGGGCGAAGTACTGCTCGATCGGCTTGTCGTTGACGACGATGCGGCCGGGGCCCGGCTTGATCCAGACGCGGGCGACCGCGTCCTTGCGCTTGCCGGTGGCGTAGGCGCGGCCCTGCCCGTCGAGCTTCTGCTCGCGGACGGGAGCCTCGGGGGCCGGGGCCGCCTCTTGGCCGAGCTCGGCCAGGGACTGAAGGGTGGCCATGGTCAGTTGCTCACGTTCTTGCGGTTGAGGGCGGCGACGTCGAGCTTCTCGGGCTGCTGCGCCGCGTGCGGATGCTGCTCGCCCTTGTAGACCCGGAGGTTGCCGAGGATCTTGCGGAAGAGCGGCCCCCGGGGGAGCATCCGCTCGACGGCCTTCTCGACGACGCGCTCGGGGAAGCGGCCCTCGAGGATGTGCTTGGCCGAGCGCTCCTTGATGCCGCCCGGATAGCCGGTGTGGTGGTAGTAGACCTTCTGGTCGCGCTTGTTGCCCGTGAACACGACTTTGTCGGCGTTGATCACGATGACGTTGTCGCCGCAGTCGACGTGGGGCGTGTAGCTCGGCTTGTGCTTGCCGCGCAGCCGCATCGCCACGATCGAGGCGAGCCGGCCGACGACCAGCCCGTTCGCATCGATGACGACCCACTTCTTCTCGACCTCGGCGGGCTTCAGCGAAAAGGTTTTCATGCTGGCACCCATGGGCCCGCGGCCCCGTTCCGAAACGACAAGCCGCCGCGAGAGCCGCGGCGGCGATGGCGGGGAGATAGGGGATCGCGCCCGCGTTGTCAACGGCCTTCCCGAAGGATCGCGCGCGAAAAACCCTTTCCGATCAATCCGTTCGGAGAAGCGGTATCATTTTACC
>DATLFZ010000171.1:0-14953 GCA_035540795.1 Beijerinckiaceae bacterium
GTACTGCACGCGGTGCACCGCCCGCTCCACGCCGTCGGAGCCGACGATGACCACCGCCACGTTGCGCCCGGTGGCGATGAGATCGCCGTCCGAGTTGCGCGAGAGGCTGCGATTGCGGATGCGCACCGTGCCCTCGAAAGAGGATTCCACGAAGGACGTGTCGGCGATCTGCGCCGCGCCGCCGATGTGGAAGGTGCGCATGGTGAGCTGGGTGCCCGGCTCGCCGATGGACTGCGCCGCGATGACGCCGACCGCCTCGCCCATGTTGACGGGCGTGCCACGGGCCAGATCGCGCCCGTAGCAGGCGGCGCAGACGCCGTTCTTCGTCGCGCAGACGAGCACCGAGCGGATCTTCACCTCCTGGATGCCGGCGGCGTTGATCGCCTCGATGTGGCTCTCCTCGATCATGGTGCCCTGGGGCACGATGACGTCGCCGTCGGCGGCGACGAGGTCCTCCGCCGTGGTGCGGCCGAGGATGCGCGAGGCGAGGGAGGCGACCACCTGGCCGGCATCGATGATGGCGCGCATCTTGATGCCGCGGGTGGTGCCGCAATCGGTCTCGCGGATGACCGCGTCCTGCGCCACGTCGACGAGGCGGCGGGTCAGGTAGCCCGAATTCGCCGTCTTCAGCGCCGTGTCGGCGAGGCCCTTGCGGGCGCCGTGCGTCGAGTTGAAGTACTCGAGCACGTCGAGGCCTTCCTTGAAGTTCGAGATGATCGGGCTCTCGATGATCTCGCCGGAGGGCTTGGCCATCAGGCCGCGCATCGCCGCGAGCTGCTTCATCTGCGCCGGCGAGCCGCGGGCGCCCGAATGCGACATCATGTAGATCGAGTTGACCGGCTTGTCGCGGCCGCTCTCGTCCTTCCGCACCGAGGAGATGCGGTTCATCATCTCGGCGGCGAGGCGGTCCGAGCACTTGGCCCAGGCGTCGACGACCTTGTTGTACTTCTCGCCCTGGGTGATCAGGCCGTCCTGGTACTGCTGCTCGTAGTCCTTGGCGAGCGCGCGGGTCTCCTCGACGATGGCCCACTTGTTCTCCGGCACGACCATGTCGTCCTTGCCGAACGAGATGCCGGCCTTGAACGCGTGGAAGAAGCCGAGCGCCATGATCCGGTCGCAGAAGATCACCGTCTCCTTCTGCCCGCAATTGCGGTAGACCGTGTCGATCATCCCGGAAATCTCCTTCTTGGTCATGAGCTTGTTCACGACGTCGAAGGACACGCTCGGGTGCCGCGGCAGCACCCGCGACAGCACCACCCGGCCGGGGGTGGTGTCGTAGATGCGGGTGACCGGCTGGCCGTCCTCGCCGAGGCCGGTCCAGCGGTATTTGATCTTGGTGTGCAGGGTGACGATCTTCTCCTGCAGGGCGTGCTCGAGCTCGCCGAAATCGGCGAAGGCCTTGCCCTGCCCGGGATCGCCGTCGGAGACGATCGACAGGTAGTAGAGGCCGAGCACGATGTCCTGCGAGGGCACGATGATCGGCGCGCCGTTCGCCGGGTGCAGGATGTTGTTGGTGCTCATCATGAGCACGCGCGCCTCGAGCTGGGCCTCGAGGGACAGGGGCACGTGCACGGCCATCTGGTCGCCGTCGAAATCGGCGTTGAAGGCGGCGCAGACGAGCGGGTGCAGCTGGATCGCCTTGCCCTCGATCAGCACCGGCTCGAAGGCCTGGATGCCGAGGCGGTGCAGGGTCGGCGCACGGTTGAGCAGCACCGGATGCTCGCGGATGACCTCGTCGAGGATGTCCCAGACCTCGGGCTTCTCCTTCTCGACGAGCTTCTTCGCCTGCTTCACGGTCGCCGAGTAGCCCTTGGCGTCGAGGCGCGCGTAGATGAACGGCTTGAACAGCTCGAGCGCCATCTTCTTCGGCAGGCCGCACTGGTGCAGCTTGAGCTCGGGGCCGACCACGATGACCGACCGGCCCGAATAGTCGACGCGCTTGCCGAGCAGGTTCTGCCGGAAGCGGCCCTGCTTGCCCTTGAGCATGTCGGCCAGCGACTTGAGCGGCCGCTTGTTGGCGCCGGTGATGACCCGGCCGCGGCGGCCGTTGTCGAACAGGGCGTCGACCGCCTCCTGCAGCATGCGCTTCTCGTTCCGGATGATGATGTCCGGCGCGCGCAGCTCGATGAGCCGCTTGAGGCGGTTGTTGCGGTTGATGACCCGGCGGTAGAGGTCGTTGAGGTCCGACGTGGCGAAGCGGCCGCCGTCGAGGGGGACGAGCGGGCGCAGGTCCGGCGGGATCACCGGCACCACGGTCAGGATCATCCATTCCGGCTTGTTGCCCGACTGCAGGAACGCCTCGATGATCTTGAGGCGCTTCATCAGCTTCTTGGGCTTCAGCTCGGAGGTCGTCGTCGCGATCTCCTGGCGGATGTCGACGGCGGTCTTCTCGAGGTCGAGCTCCTGCAGGATCCGGCGGATCGCCTCGGCGCCGATCATCGCCGTGAAGGAATCCTCGCCGTACTCGTCCTGCGCGCGCAGGTACTCGTCTTCCGACAGGAGCTGGCGCTCCTTCAGGGGCGTCAGGCCCGGCTCGATGACGACGTAGGATTCGAAGTAGAGGATGCGCTCGAGGTCCTTGAGCGTCATGTCGAGCAGGAGGCCGATCCGGCTCGGCAGGGACTTGAGGAACCAGATGTGGGCGACCGGCGCCGCGAGCTCGATATGGCCCATGCGGTCGCGGCGCACGCGCGCGAGCGTCACCTCGACGCCGCACTTCTCGCAGATCACGCCCTTGTACTTCATGCGCTTGTACTTGCCGCACAAGCACTCGTAGTCCTTGATCGGCCCGAAGATCCGCGCGCAGAACAGGCCGTCGCGCTCGGGCTTGAAGGTGCGGTAGTTGATGGTCTCCGGCTTCTTGATCTCGCCGTAGGACCAGGACAGAATCTTCTCCGGGCTCGCGATCGCGATCTTGATCTGATCGAACGTCTGCGGCTGAGCCGTCTGGTTGAAGAGATTCATGACCTCTTGATTCATCGCCGTCTCCTGGTTCCCGGAGGCGTCGCGGCCCGACCCGGCCGTCCGCTCCGAAGAGGCGCCCGAAGCGCCTTGTCCTGATTGCGATCCCCGGGTCTCGCCTGCGGCTTCCCCGGGGACGACGCCCGGACGGCGCCCTTCGCCGTCCGGGGATGGTGCTCTCGCGTTACTCGGCCGCCTCCGCCGGCGGCAGCTCGGCCACCGGCTTCTTGGTGGAGGTGAGCTCCACGTTGAGGCCGAGCGAGCGCATCTCCTTGACGAGCACGTTGAAGCTCTCCGGGATGCCCGCCTCGAAGGTGTCGTCGCCGCGCACGATCGCCTCGTAGACCTTCGTGCGGCCGGCCACGTCGTCCGACTTCACCGTCAGCATCTCCTGCAGGGTGTAGGCGGCGCCGTAGGCCTCGAGCGCCCAGACCTCCATCTCGCCGAAGCGCTGCCCGCCGAACTGCGCCTTGCCGCCGAGCGGCTGCTGGGTGACGAGGCTGTAGGGGCCGATCGAACGGGCGTGGATCTTGTCGTCGACGAGGTGGTGGAGCTTCAGCATGTAGATGTAGCCCACCGTGACCCGGCGATCGAACGCCTCGCCGGTGCGCCCGTCATAGAGCGTCACCTGGCCGGAGCGGTCGAGACCCGCCATCTCGAGCATGCGCTCGATGTCGGACTCCTTTGCCCCGTTGAACACCGGGGTGGCGATCGGCACGCCCCGGCGCAGGTTCTCGCCGATCTCGACGAGCTCCTCGTCGGCGATGCCGTCGAGCTCCCCGTCGCCGTAGATCTCCGTCATCTTCCTGCGGAGCGGCTTCGGGTCCCGGTTGCGCAGATAGGCGTCGACCGCCTGGGCGACCTGCCGGCCGAGGCCGGCCGCGGCCCAGCCGAGATGGGTCTCGAGGATCTGGCCGACGTTCATCCGGCTCGGCACGCCGAGCGGATTGAGCACGATGTCGACCGAGGTGCCGTCCTCCAGGAACGGCATGTCCTCGAGCGGCACGATCTTCGACACCACGCCCTTGTTGCCGTGGCGGCCGGCCATCTTGTCGCCCGGCTGGATCTTGCGCTTCACCGCCACGAAGACCTTGACCATCTTCATGACGCCGGGCGGGAGCTCGTCGCCGCGCTGCAGCTTCTCGACCTTGTCGAGGAAGCGCTGTTCGAGGCGCTTCTTCGACTCGTCGTACTGCTTCTGCATGGCCTCGATCTCGGCCATGAGCCGATCGTCGACGACCGCGAACTGCCACCATTGCGAGCGCGGGTGCTCGTTGAGGACGTCCCGGGTGAGGGTGGTGTCCTTCTTGAACCCCTTCGGCCCGGCGACGGCGCTCTGGCCGACGAGGATCTCCGACAGGCGGGCGTAGGTGTTGCGGTCGAGGATCGCCTGCTCGTCGTCCCGGTCCTTGGCGAGGCGCTCGATCTCCTCGCGCTCGATCGCCTGGGCGCGCTCGTCCTTCTCGACGCCGTGCCGGTTGAAGACGCGCACCTCGACGACGGTGCCGGTGACGCCCGGCGGCACCCGCAGCGAGGTGTCGCGCACGTCGGAGGCCTTCTCGCCGAAGATGGCGCGCAGAAGCTTCTCCTCCGGCGTCATCGGGCTCTCGCCCTTCGGCGTGATCTTGCCGCAGAGGATGTCGCCCGCGTTCACCTCGGCGCCGATGTAGACGATGCCGGCCTCGTCGAGGTTCTTGAGGGCCTCCTCCGAGACGTTCGGGATGTCGCGGGTGATCTCCTCCGGCCCGAGCTTGGTGTCGCGGGCCATCACCTCGAACTCTTCGATGTGGATCGAGGTGAAGACGTCGTCCTTGACGATCCGCTCGGAGAGAAGGATCGAATCCTCGAAGTTGTAGCCGTTCCACGGCATGAACGCGACGAGGACATTGCGGCCGAGCGCCAGCTCGCCGAGATCCGTCGAGGGACCGTCGGCGATGATGTCGCCCTTCGCCACCACGTCGCCGACCCGCACGAGCGGCTTCTGCGTGATGCAGGTGTTCTGGTTGGAACGCTGGAACTTCTGCAGCCGGTAGATGTCGACGCCCGGCCGCGTCGGATCGGTCTCCTCCGTGGCGCGGATGACGATGCGGGTGGCATCGACCTGGTCGACGATGCCGGCCCGGCGGGCGCCGATGGCGGCGCCCGAATCCCGGGCGACGACCGATTCCATGCCCGTGCCGACGAAGGGCGCGTCGGCCTGGACCAGCGGCACCGCCTGGCGCTGCATGTTCGAGCCCATGAGGGCCCGGTTGGCGTCGTCGTTCTCGAGGAACGGGATCAGCGCGGCCGCGACCGAGACGAGCTGCTTCGGCGACACGTCCATCAGGTCGACCCGGTCCGGCGGCACGACGATGACGTCGCCCGCCCGCCGGCAGACGACGAGATCCTCGGTCAGCCGGCTCTCCGCGTCGACCTCCGCGTTCGCCTGGGCGACGTTGTACTTCGCCTCCTCCATGGCGGAGAGGTAGATCACCTCGTCGGTGACCTTGGCGTCGCGCACGCGCCGGAACGGCGTCTCGATGAAGCCGTACTTGTTGACCCGCGCGAAGGTGGCGAGCGAGTTGATGAGGCCGATGTTCGGCCCCTCCGGCGTCTCGATCGGGCAGATGCGGCCGTAATGGGTCGGGTGCACGTCGCGCACCTCGAAGCCCGCCCGCTCGCGGGTGAGGCCGCCCGGGCCGAGCGCCGAGAGGCGCCGCTTGTGGGTGACCTCGGAAAGCGGGTTCGTCTGGTCCATGAACTGGGACAGCTGCGAGGAGCCGAAGAACTCCCGCACCGCCGCCGCCGCCGGCTTCGCGTTGATCAGGTCCTGCGGCATGATCGTGTCGATGTCGACCGACGACATGCGCTCCTTGATCGCGCGCTCCATGCGCAGGAGACCGACCCGGTACTGGTTCTCCATGAGCTCGCCGACCGAGCGCACCCGGCGGTTGCCGAGGTGGTCGATATCGTCGACCTCGCCCTTGCCGTCGCGCAGGTCGACGAGCGCCTTGACCACGGCGATCATGTCCTCGCGGCGGAGCGTCCGCACCGTGTCCTCGGCGTCGAGGTCGAGGCGCATGTTCATCTTCACGCGGCCGACGGCCGAGAGGTCGTAGCGCTCCGGGTCGAAGAACAGGGAGTGGAACATCGCCTCCGCCGTCTCGAGCGTCGGCGGCTCGCCCGGGCGCATGACCCGGTAGATGTCGAACAGGGCGTCCTCGCGGGAGGAGTTCTTGTCCGCGGCGAGCGTGTTGCGGATGTAGGGACCGACATTGACGTGGTCGATGTCGAGCACGGGCAGCTCGGAGACGCCCGCCTCGGCGAGGCCGCGCAGGAGCTTCTCGCTGATCTCGTCCCCCGCCTCGGCGTAGATTTCGCCGGTCTGCGGGTTGACGAGGTCCTCGGCGACGTACTGGCCGACGAGGTCCTCGTCGCCGGCGCGCAGGAAGCGCAGGCCCTTCTCGGCGAGGCCGCGGGCGCCGCGCACGGTGAGCTTCTTGCCCGCCTCGAGCACCACCTCCCCGCTCTCGGCGTCGACGAGGTCGACCGCGCCCTTGAAGCCGCGCATGCGCTCGGCCTCGAACGGGACGCGCCAGCCCTGCGCGTCGCGGGTGTAGGTGATGTGGTTGTAGAAGGTGCGCAGGATCTCCTCGCCGTCGAGCCCGAGGGCGAACAGCAGCGAGGTGACCGGGATCTTGCGCTTGCGGTCGATGCGCGCGTGGACGATGTCCTTGGCGTCGAACTCGATGTCGAGCCACGAACCCCGGTAGGGGATGATGCGGGCGGCGAACAGGAGCTTGCCGGACGAGTGGGTCTTGCCCTTGTCGTGGTCGAAGAACACGCCGGGAGAGCGGTGCATCTGCGAGACGATGACGCGCTCGGTGCCGTTGACGATGAAGGTGCCGTTGTCCGTCATGAGCGGCATGTCGCCCATGTAGACGTCCTGCTCCTTGATGTCCTTGACCGACTTGGCGCTCGTGTCCGGATCGACGTCGAACACGATCAGCCGCAGCGTCACCTTGAGGGGCGCGGCGAAGGTCATGCCGCGTTGGCGGCACTCGTCGACGTCGTACTTCGGCGGCTCGAACGTGTACTTGACGAACTCGAGCAGCGCCGTGTTGGCGAAATCGGAGATCGGGAACACGGACTTGAAGACGGCCTGGAGGCCCTCCTCCGGCCGGCCGCCCTTCGGCTCCTCGACCATCAGGAACTGGTCGTAGGACGCCTTCTGAACCTCGATGAGGTTCGGCATCTCGGCCACTTCCTTGATCTTTCCGAAGAACTTGCGAATGCGCTTCCGGCCTACCAGCGTATTGGCCATTTCGGACCTCGCTCCTGTCGCGTCTTTCAGCGTCTGACCGGACGCCCGATCGCCCGAGGGCGTCGGGTCGGACGCTCGCGGATCTCGACGACCCGCCGGAGAAACTCTGCACGCGGCCGCGGCGGCCGCCGCGGACGGAACGACGGCCCCGGGGCGAAGGGCCCCGGGACCGCCGTCGCTAATCGGATCCTCGGCGCGGGCCGAGGACGACGTCAGGCATGCCTGCGCATGCCCGCGGTCACTTCAGCTCGACCTTGGCGCCGACCTTCTCGAGGGTGGCCTTGATCTTCTCGGCCTCCTCCTTGGCGACGCTCTCCTTGACCGGCTTCGGGGCGCCCTCGACGAGGTCCTTGGCCTCCTTCAGGCCGAGACCCGTGATGGCGCGGACCTCCTTGATCACCTCGATCTTCTTGTCGCCAGCGGCGGCGAGGACGACCGTGAACTCGGTCTGCTCCTCGGCGGCCGGGGCGGCGGCGCCGCCCCCGGCGGGACCGGCCGCAACGGCGACCGCGGCGGCGGCGGAGACGCCCCACTTGTCCTCGAGCATCTTGGCGAGCTCGGCGGCCTCGAGCACGGTGAGCGACGACAGCTCGTCGACGATTTTGGCGAGATCAGCCATGGTTCATTCCTTCGATTTCGGTTCGAACAGGGTTGGGTTGGATCGGCCTCAGGCCGCTTCGTCCTTCTTGGCGTAGGCCCCGAACACGCGGGCGAGCTTGGCCGCCGGCGCGGTGGCGAGCTGGGCGATCTTGGTCGGGGGCGCCTTCACGAGGCCCACGAGCTTGGCGCGCAGTTCGTCGAGGGACGGCAGCGAGGCGAGGGCCTTGACGCCGTCCGGGTTCAGGGCGGTCTTTCCCATCGCCCCGCCGAGGATCACGAGCTTGTCGTTCCCCTTGGCGAAGTCGACGGCGACCTTGGGCGCCGCGACCGGATCGCTCGAATAGGCGAGCAGGGTCGGACCCCTGAGGAGGTCCGCGATCGACGCGACGTCCTTGCCTTCGAGAGCGATCTTGGCGAGGCGGTTCTTGGCGACCTTGACGGTGGCGCCGGCCTGCTTCATCTGCGCGCGCAGCTTCTGCATTTCGGCGACCGACAAGCCCGCGTAGTGGGCCACCACCACGACGCTCGTGTTCGAGAACACGCCGTCGAGCGTGGCGACGAGCTCGCGCTTTGCTGCTCTGTCCACTGGGCTCTCTCCGGTTGGCGGGAAAGTTCCCGCCGGTTGCACCTGTCGCCCGAAAGGCCCCGGCTTGGGGGTCGTTCGGACGACCTCTCGCAAGCCCTGTCCCCGGCCCCGCGGATGCGGGTCGGAAAGATGGTTCGAACCGATGGCCCGCCTGGGGCGGGAAATCTGGCCTTCCCCGTCTGTGCGGGCCCCTGTCGGCGTCAGCCTGTCGGGTTCAAGCCTTGCGGCACCTGCAGTCTCGGACAGGACATGGCCGGACGGAGCCAAAGGAAACCCCTGGCCCGCCGGCCTGTCGCCGCAGGGTCGCCCCCGCGGCATCTCGTGTGGAACTCGGCCGTGAGCCGACCTCCCGCTGGTTCATGGAAAACTGGGAACGCGGGACATAACCCCTGCCGCGCCGTTTGCCAAGGGTGAGCGCGGGGATTTTCGGTCGCAGGCGGAACCGGCCGCGACGGGGGGCTACCGCGGCTGCGCCTCCCCTTGCGTCATTCCGGGGCGGGCCGCAGGCCCGAGCCCCGGAACCCATGAACACTGCCCTGTGGGATCCGGACGCGACGGTGCGGTCGCGCCCGCCCCCGCCCCGCCGTGTTCATGGGTCCCGGGCTCCTCGCTGCGCTCGGCCCCGGAATGACACAGCTGGGAACGCCCCTACTCCACCCCGTCCGCCTCGTCGCCGAGCACGTCGCGGACCCAGCGGAAGGCGCCGTTGGCGGCGGGGACGCCGGCGTAGATGGCGGCGTGGTGGAGGAGCGCGCGCAGCTCGGCGAGGGTGACGCCGTTGCGCAGCGCGGGGCGGACGTGGAGCTTGAACTCCTCCTCCCGGTTGAGGGCGACCATCAGCGCGAGCGTGACGAGGGAGCGCGTCTTCCACGGCAGGGTCGGGTCGCCCCAGACCTCGCCCCAGGCGGCCCGGGTGATGAAGTCCTGCCACGGCGTTGCGAAAGGGCCGGCCCTCGCCAGCGACCGCTCCACGTGCTCGGCCCCGAGCACCGCCTTGCGGTTGGCGAGCCCCTCCGAAAAGGACGCCGCCCGGCCGGTCCGCGTGGGCGCACCGCCATCGGGCTCCGCCCGCGGGGCCCGGTCGAGGAAGGCCGAAAGGTGCGCCGCGAGCGCCTCCGGCCGCTCGACCGCGATCAGGTGGGCGGCGGGAAGCACCACCATCTCGGCGCCCGGGATCCCGGCGCGGATCGCCTCGGCGAGGGGCGGCGGCGTCGCCGGGTCGTCGGCGCCGGCGACGACGAGCGTCGGCGCGCGGATCGCACCGAGCGCCCCGCGCAGGTCCATGGCCGCGATCGCCTCGCAGCAGGCGGCATAGCCCTCCGGATCGGTGGCGCCGGCGTGAACCACCGCCCCAGGACGGCCTCGACGATCGCGCCCATCCCCTGCGCCCGCACGAGCCGGGCCCGCTCGTGCCAGGAATCCGGCGGGGCGAGATGCGCCGCCGTCGCCACCAGCACGAGGCGGTCGACCCGGTCGGGACGGCGCGCCGCGAGCGCCTGCGCGGTCATGCCCCCGAGGGAGAGCCCGACCACGTGCGCCCGGGCGATGCCGAGGGCGTCGAGCAGCCCGGCGAGGTCGTCGGCGAGGGATTCGATCGTGACCGGCCCGGTCGCCGGCGAGCGGCCATGGCCGCGGGTGTCGTAGCGCAGGCAGCGGTAGCGGCCGGACAGGGCGGCCACGACCGCGTCCCACATGGCATGCGTCGTGCCGAGCGAGTTCGAGAAGGCGACGACCGGGGCGTCGGCCGGCCCGGCGAGGTCGTAGAAGAGGTCGGCGCCGGCGGCGCGGATCATGGGCATGCGAGCGCCTCGTCGACGAAGGCGGCGGCCGCGGCGACCGCCGGAGCGAGATCGAAGGCGGCGGAAAGCGCCGGCTCGTCCCCGAAGCGCTCGCGCAGCACCGCAAGGAGGGACGCGCCCTCTGCGCGGACCCTGTCGGCCGCCTCCTCCACCGCCCGGTGGGCGGCGGCGGCGCCGAGGCGCGGGGCGAGCGCCGCCGCGGCGGTGTCGGCGAACAGGAGCCCGCGGGTGAGGTCGAGATTGTCCCGCATGCGCTGCGGATCGACGGCGAGCCCCTCCGCCAGGGCGCGGGCCTCGCGCAGCGCCCCGGAGGCGAGGCCGAAGAGCTGCGGCAGGGCGTGCCATTCCGCGTGCCAGGCGCCCGCCGGCCGCTCGTGCGCCGCCGCCATGGCGGCGAAGAGCGTCGCGGCCAATCCCGGCGCGGCGCCGTGAGCGGCGAGGATCACCGTCGCCGAGACCGGGTTGCGCTTGTGCGGCATGGCCGAGGAGCCGCCCCGGCCGGGCACGTGCGGCTCGGCCAGTTCGGCGACCTCGGTCGAGGCGAGGTGCGCCACGTCGGTGGCCATCTTGGCGAGCGCCCCGATCAAAAGGGCGAGGAAGGCGCCGATCTCGGCGATGCGGGCGCGCCGGGCGTGCCAGGCGATCGGCGCCGCGGCGAGTCCGAGTTCCTCGGCGAAGGCGCGGGCCACCGCCGGCCCGTCCGGGCCGAGGCCCGCGAGGGTCCCGACCGGCCCGCCGAGGGAGGCCGAGAGCCCGCCGCGCAGGTCCGGCAGGCGCCGCCCCACCTCGTGAATCCCGGCCCACCAGACCGCCACCTTGTAGCCGAAGGTCACCGGGGCCGCGTGCTGGCCGTAGGTCCGTCCGACGCTAGGCGTGGTCCGGTGTGCACGGGCGAGCGCCGCGAGACCGGCGCGGATGGCGTCGAGATCCGCCGCGACGAGGTCGAGGGCCGCGCGCATCTGCAGGACGAGGCCGGTGTCGGCGACGTCCTGCGTGGTGGCGCCACGATGGAGATGCGGCTCGAGCGCCGCCGGAAGGCGGGCCCGCAGCGCCTTCACAAAGGGGATCACCGGCACGCCCGCGACCGCCGTGTCGCGGCCGAGAGCGGCGAGATCGAGCGAATCGGGCTCGATCGCCGCGATCGCCGGAGCGAGGTCCTGCGGGGCGAGGCCGAACCGGGCCCAGGCCCGGTTCGGCCTCGACCCGGATCATAGCGGCGAGCCGGGCTTGGTCGGAGAAGGCCGCCCGCATGGCCTCGCTCGCGAAGAGGGGGCCGAGGAGGGCGGAATCGAGCGCCGAGAAGGTCACCGGCGCTTCAGCCACGGTTCATGTCGCGCCGCCATAATCCGGCGGAAGCCGTTCATCTTCATTAAATTTCGGGACGAGGGGAACGGCACGGACATGTCGTCGTTCATCGGGCAATTCGCGAAAGAGGATCCTACGATGTTCGCTCCGGATCTCAAAAAGACCGCTCTCCTCGGCGCCGCGGCCGCGGTCGCCTTCGGCATCGGCTCCTTCGCCGCCCCGGCTCCCGCCGAGGCGCAATGGGGCCCCGGCTGGCGCCACGCCGGCTACGCGCGGCCCTATTACGGCCCGCCGCGGGTCCACCGCCGGGTCGCCTACGGCTATCCGGTCTACCGGCATCGCCGGCCCAATCCGGGTCCGGCCATCGCGGCGGGCGTGATCGGCGGCCTCGCCCTCGGCGCCATCGCCTCCCAGGCCTACGCGCAGCCGTACTACGCGCCGGTCTACGGCGGCTACTACAGCCCTGTCGTGGTGCAGCGCCGCTGCTGGACCGAACAGCAGATCACCTTCGACCCGTGGGGCCGCCAGTACGTCCAGCACGTGCGGGTCTGCGGCTGAGGCCACGCCTGCGCTTCCGGATCGGGCTCGCCCGGTCCGGAAGGCATCTACACCGGCACCACCGCGGTCGCCTCGATCTCGACGCGGGCCTGCTTCTCGACGAGGCGGACGACCTGGACCAGCGCCATGGCCGGGTAGTGCTGGCCCAGCACCTCCCGGTAGGCGCGGCCGAGATCCTTGAGGCTCGCCAGGTACTCCTCCACGTCGACGACGTACCAGGTGAGGCGCACGAGGTGGCGCGGCTCGGCCCCGCCCTCGGCGAGGATCGCGCGGATGTTCCTCAGGGCCTGCGCCGCCTGGGCGACGAAACCGTCCGGAAAGCGCTCCTGCTCGTCCCATCCGACGACGCCGCCGGTGACGACGATGCGCCCCTCCGCCGCCATTCCGTTGGCATAGCCCTTCGGAACCGGCCAGCCCGGCGGCTGGAGCACCCGCGCGGTCATCGGCAGCCCTCCCGGTAGCGTGCGAGGGCGGCGCGCAGGTCCGGCGGCAGCGGCACCGCCCGGTGCGCCTCGAGCGAGGTCGTGACGATCGAAAGCCGCCCGACGAACACGGGCTCGGTCCCCCGCGTCACCGGGATCTCCAGCGCGACGGAGGAGCCGCCGATCCGGGGCACCAGGACCGCGAAGGCGAGCACGTCCCCGTGCCGGCCGGGGCGGAAGAAGTCCGCCTCCGCATGGGCCGGGCCGAGCCCGGTCCGGCGCGGCCCGATGAAGGCCGCGTAGTCGAGCCCCAGCGCCGCCGAGAACCACTCCTCCACCACCCCGTTCAGCATCTCGAAGTAGCGCGGGAAGAAGACGATCCCGGCCGGGTCGCAATCGGCGAACCGGACCGGGCGCGTGGTCCGCCAGGCGCCGGCGGGTAGCGCCGCGGGGTCGAACGGCGCCGGCTTCATGCGGACGCCTCGGCAAGGGCCCGGTTGCGCAGCTCGAAGCGCTGCAGCTTGCCGGTCTGGGTCTTCGGCAGCTCGGTCACGAATACGACGGCGCGGGGGTACTTGTAGGGGGCGATCTCCGCCTTGACGTGCTCCTGCAGCGCCTTCGCCAGCGCCGGGTCTCCTTCGAAGCCCGGCTTGAGGACCACGTAGGCCTTGACGATCATGCCGCGCTCGTCGTCGGGGGCGCCGACGACGCCGCATTCGAGCACCGCCTCGTGGGTGAGGAGCGCGGTCTCCACCTCCGGGCCGGCGATGTTGTAGCCGGCCGAGACGATCATGTCGTCGGAGCGGGCCTGGTACCAGAAGTAGCCGTCCTCATCCATGAGGTAGGTGTCGCCGGTGACGTTCCAGCCTTTCTGGACGTACTTCTTCTGGCGCTCGTCGGCGAGGTAGCGGCAGCCCGTCGGGCCGCGCACCGCGAGCTTGCCGACGCTGCCCGGGGGCAGCGGGTTCCCTTCGTCGTCGACCACCCGGGCCTCGTAGCCGGGCACCGCCCGGCCGGTGGCGCCGGGCCGCACCTCCTCCTCCGGCGCGGCGATGAAGATGTGCAGCATCTCGGTCGCGCCGATCCCGTCGAGGAGGCCGATGCCGGTGGCTGCCTTCCACGCCTCGAAGGTCGGCTTCGGCAGGGGCTCGCCGGCGGAGACGCATTTTCGCAGGCCCGTCAGGTCGTGCTCGGCGAGCTTCGGCAGCATGGCCCGATAGGCGGTCGGCGCCGAGAAGCACACCGTCGCCCCGTAGCGCGGGATCGCGTCGAGGAGGTCGTCGGGCCCGGCGCGCTCGAGCAGCACCGTGGAGGCGCCGATCCGCATCGGGAACAGGACGATGCCGCCGAGCCCGTAGGTGAAGGCGAGCGGCGGCGAGCCGATGAAGCGGTCCTGCGGCGTGGCGCGCACGATGTTGCGGGCGTAGCCGTCGCAGATCGCCAGCATGTCCCGGTGGAAATGCATGGTGCCCTTGGGCTCGCCGGTGGTGCCCGAGGTGAAGGCGATGAGGCAGACGTCCTCCGCCGCCGTCTGGACCGCCGTGAAGTCCGGCGAGGCCCGCGCCGTCAGCGCCTCGAGGGATTCGGCGCCGCCGTCGCCCCAGTAGACGACCTGCCGCAGGCTCGGCGCCATCGGCCGCGCCTTCTCCATCTCCTCCGACAGGCGCCGGTCGCACAGGGCGAGGGCGATCTTCGCCTTCTCGATCGGGTAGGCGATCTCGCGCGCCCGCAGGAGCGGCATGGTCGCGACCACGATTCCGCCGGCCTTGAGCACGGCGAGATAGGCCGCGACCATCGTCGGGTTGTTGGCGGAGCGCAGGAGCACCCGGTTCCCCGGCACCAGCCCGAGCTCGTGCACGAGCACGTGGGCGATCCGGTTCACCCGCTCCTGCAGCTGCCGGTAGGTCAGGGTCTCGGCGGGCGAGACGATGCAGACCGCGTCACCCCTGCCCTCCTCCACCCAGCGGTCGAGGAACGCCGAGCAGCAATTGAGGCGCTCCGGATAGCGCAGCTCCGGCCGGGTGAAGAGGAAACTTGGCCAAAGGTCGCGGGGCGGCAGGTTGTCCCGGGCGAAGGTGTCCACGTGCGCGCTCATGTTGCCTCCGCTCGGCCCTTCAGGAGCTCGCGGGCGATCACGACCTTCTGGACCTCGCTCGCGCCCTCGTAGATGCGCAGGGCCCGGATCTCGCGGTAGAGCTCCTCGACCTTGACGCCCTTGGTGACGCCGAGCCCGCCGAAGATCTGCACCGCCTTGTCGATCACCGCCTGCGCCGTCTCGGTGGCGAAGAGCTTTGCCATCGCCGCCTCGCGGGTGACGCGGGCGGCGCCGCCATCCTTTGTCCAGGCGGCCCGGTAGACGAGGAGCGCGGCCGCATCGATCCCGGTCGCCATGTCGGCAAGCGCCGCCTGCGTCATCTGC
>DATLFZ010000172.1:0-9792 GCA_035540795.1 Beijerinckiaceae bacterium
CGCTTCACGTTCTCGCGGGCGCTTGAGGACATCCACATGAACGTGGAATCGCGCCTGAAGGACCTCGTCGGCGCGGCGGCCGGGCGGCTGCACACGGCGCGCTCGCGCAACGACCAGGTCGCCACCGACATGCGCCTGTGGGTGCGCGACACGATCGACGCCCTCGACGGCCAGCTCGCCGACCTGCAGACGGCGCTTGCCGAGAAGGCCCTCGCCTTCGCGGGCGCGGTGATGCCGGGCTTCACGCATCTGCAATCGGCGCAGCCCGTCACCTTCGGCCACCACCTCCTCGCCTATGTGGAGATGCTCGCCCGCGACCGCGGCCGCCTCGCCGACGCGCGCCGGCGCCTCAACGAATGCCCGCTGGGCGCCGCGGCGCTCGCCGGCACCTCGTTTCCGATCGACCGGCAGATGACGGCGGAGCTCCTCGGCTTCGACCGGCCGACGGCGAACTCCCTCGATTCGGTGTCGGACCGGGACTTCGTCCTCGAGACGCTCGCGGCGGCGGCGATCTGCGCCGTGCACCTGTCGCGCTTCGCCGAGGAGATCGTCCTGTGGGCGACGCCGCAATTCGCCTTCGTGCGGCTGTCCGACCGCTTCACCACCGGCTCCTCGATCATGCCGCAGAAGCGCAACCCGGACGCGGCCGAGCTCGTGCGCGGCAAGAGCGGCCGCGTCCTCGGGGCGCTTCAGGCCCTGCTCGTGGTGATGAAGGGCCTGCCGCTCGCCTATTCGAAGGACATGCAGGAGGACAAGGAGGGCGCCTTTGATGCGCTCCATACCCTGTCGCTCTGCGTCGCCGCGACCGCCGGCATGGTGCGGGACATGGAGCCCGACGCAAGAGCGATGAAGCGCTGGGCCGGGGCCGGGTTCTCCACCGCCACCGACCTCGCCGACTGGCTCGTGCGCGCCCTGAAGATGCCTTTTCGCGACGCGCACCACGTCACGGGCCGCCTCGTGGCGGCGGCGGCGGAACGGGGCGTCGGGCTCGAGAAGCTCTCCCTCGACGACATGCGCGCGGTCGAGCCCCGCATCACGGCGGAGGTTTTCGGCGTCCTCGGGGTCGAGAAGTCGGTCCGCAGCCGCACGAGCTACGGCGGCACCGCGCCCGCCAACGTGCGTCGGCAGGCCCGGCGCTGGCTCGCGCGCCTCAAGCGCGGGCGCTGACCGCGAAAGGGGTTGGCTCCGGCGGGCGCGGCGCTAGGATGGCGGCCCCGCCGCCGGAAGCCGCCCCATGACCGCCCTGTCCCAAAGAATCGCCCGCGAGTTCGGCACGCCGGCCGTCGTCGTCGACCTCGACAAGGTCGAGCGCAACATCGCCCGCCTGCAGGCGGCCTGCGACCGGGCCGGCGTGAAGAACCGGCCGCACATCAAGACCCACAAGAGCCCGGTCATCGCCCGCCTGCAGAAGGACGCGGGCGCCTCCGGCATCACCTGCCAGAAGATCGGCGAGGCCGAGGTCTTTTCCGAGGCCGGGTTCGAGGACATCCTGATCAGCTACAACCTGATCGGCGAGGAGAAGATGGGCCGCCTCGCGCAGGTCATGCGCCGGGCCGACGTGACGGTCGCGGCCGACAACCCGACGGTCGTGGCGGGGCTGCCGCGGGCCGCGGAGCTCTCCGGCCGCACGCTAAATGTGGTCGTCGAATGCGACACCGGCCGCAAGCGCGCCGGGGTCGAGACCGCCGCCGAGGCCATCGCGCTCGCCAGGGACATCGCGGCGCGCCCGGGGCTCTCCTTCGCGGGCTTCATGCTCTACGCCCCCGAGACCGCCATGGCCGAGACGCAGCGCTTCCTCGACGAGGCGACCGCCGGCGTGCGCGAGGCGGGGCTGTCGCCGCGCATCGTCTCGACCGGCGGCACGCCGAACGTCGCCAATCTCGGCCGCATCGCCGGCTCGACCGAGCACCGGGCCGGCACCTACGTGTTCAACGACCGCATGATGCTCGCCTGCGGCGCCGCCACCCTGGACGATTGCGCGCTCACCGTGGTGGCGACGGTGGTGAGCCGGGCCGGGCCCGAGCGCGGCATCCTCGACGCCGGGTCCAAGACCCTCACCACCGACACCGGCGGGCTGGAGGGCCACGGCCTCATCCTGGAGCACCCGGAGGCCAAGATCGCCAAGTTCGCCGAGGAGCACGGCTTCCTCGACCTGTCCCGCTGCAACGACCGGCCGAAGGTCGGGGATGTGGTGCGGGTCATCCCGAACCACGTCTGCGTCGTGGTGAACATGGTCGACCGGCTCGTCGCCACCCGGGGCGAGGAGATCGTGGGCGAGATCCCCGTCGCGGCGCGCGGCCGCATCACCTGAGCCGTTCTGAAAATTTCCGATCTGCTGCAAAGGGTTAGCCCGCCGGGCTGACCCGCCCTCGCGTTTCGCCCGGAACAGATTCGTCGATCCCCGCGTTAACCCTGCGAGGCTTGGGCGATGCCCGCCCCGGAAAACCATCCGAGGCGGGCACCGCGGTCACGTTCGCAGTCGATCCGGCATGCGGACCGTCCAATGGCGCAAGACCGCGACCGGTTCCGACGCGACCCCCGCGTCGCCGGAAGGCCACCGGACCGACGCGTCACCGGGGCGGGCATGCCCCCGGGCGCAAGAACACGGAACGATTCGCATTCCCGCCGGGCCTCCGGGCGCGGGCGGGACGCGCGTTCCTTCAATGGAGTGATCTTGGACGCTCGAACCCTTCCGGAATCCAGCACAGCGGAGAAGCGATAGTGACGATGTCCATGGAAGTCGTCGGCTCCCACGCCGCGCCGCGACGGCGCGACCTCACCGTGGAGCCGGCCCTGCGGGACGACCTCCTGCGCGCCACCCCGAGCCTGCGGGCCTTCGCCATCTCCTTGACCAACAACCTCGACCGCGCCGACGACCTCGTCCAGGACACCCTCGTGCGGGCGCTCGCCAACATCGACCGCTTCCAGCGGGGCACCAACCTGAACGCCTGGCTGTTCACGATCCTGCGCAACCTGTTCCACTCCGAGTACCGCAAGCGGCGGCGGGAGGTGGAGGACGCGGACGGCGCCTACGCGGCGAAGCTCGCCGTGCAGCCGGCGCAAGGGGCGCATCTCGATCTCGACGATTTCCGCAAGGCGCTCGGCAAGATCAGCGCCGACCAGCGCGAGGCGCTGCTGCTCGTCGGCGCGTCGGGCTTCTCGTACGAGGAGGCGGCGCGCATCTGCGGCTGCGCCGTCGGCACCATCAAGAGTCGGGTCAACCGGGCCCGGGTGCGGCTCGCCGAACTGCTGCACATGGCCGATCCGGGCGAGGATCTGCGCCCCGACCGCCTGACCATGGCCGCCCTGCTCCAGGCGGCCGAATAGGCCTAGCGGCGGCGGAACTGCGGCCGGGCCGGACGGGGCCCGGTCGGCCCGCTGGTGTCCTTGTGCCGGAACACGAGCCGGCCCTTCTCGAGATCGTAGGGCGACATCTCGACCGTGACCCGGTCGCCGGCGAGGGTCTTGATCCGGTTCTTCTTCATCTTGCCGGCCGTGTAGGCGATCACTTCGTGGCCGGTGTCGAGGGTGACGCGGAAGCGCGCGTCGGGCAGGACCTCGGTCACGAGGCCCTCGAATTGCATCAGTTCTTCCTTGGCCATGTACCCATCCTGGTGGCGTCAAACAAAAGAGCCGTCCCGGCTGCGGGACGGCTCATAGCATGGCGCGCGGGAAAACCCACGCCCGGCGCTCTCGGGCTCACGCGGCCTGGAGGTTGCCGGCCGACTGCTTGCCGGTGCGCTTGTCGGTGACGAGCTCGTAGGAGACCTTCTGGCCCTCGACGAGGCCGCGCATCCCCGAGCGCTCGACGGCGCTGATGTGGACGAACACGTCCTTGCCGCCGGAGTCCGGCTGGATGAAGCCGTAGCCCTTCTGGTCGTTGAACCACTTCACCGTACCCGTATTCATGGGAAAATCCTTAGTCTCACGGTTGCACGTTGGGACGGGCGCGTGCGCCGGTCCGGATGTCGTCGAACTTTGGAGAGGGTAGTCTGAACGTGCGCCCGGCAATGCGAGGCGAAGCGGCCCAGTCGTCCGGCCAAATCTCGATGACGGGTAGGTAGGGAAAACGCCGCGGGAATGCAACCCGCGGGCTCAGCGCTCGCCGCCCTTGCGCTTGTCGACCTGCTTGCCGGCGGGATGGCCCTCCTGCTCCCGGTGACCGGCGTTCGACTTGTTGTGCTGCCGGCTCTCCTGGTGGGTCTTGCCCGCCTCGCCCGGCTTCGGATCACGATTGTGTTTCTCGTCCATGGGCTCCTCCTGTGGGACCGCAACGCGGGCGCCCAAAACCCCGTTCCTCAGCGGCGGACGCGACGGGCGGTGCGGGTGCGCTTGCCCTTGGCCTGGCGCACGCCGACGGCGCGGCCGACCCCCGGCCCGGTCGCCGCGCCGGCAACCCCGCCGACCACGGCCCCAAGCGGTCCGGCCACGACCGCGCCCGCCGCCGCCCCGGCGCCGGCGCCGCCGATGCGCTGCTCCGTCGTCGTGCAGGCGCCGAGAAGGAGCGCCAGGAACCCCGCCGCGACCAGCACCCTCATGAAATCCCTCCCGGGCTCCGGCACCGGGTCGGCCGGAGCGTTCCCGCACAACGTTCTGCCCGGGCCGCAGTTCACGACGGGGGTGCGAAAGGCGCAGCTCACCCCGGAACCAACCTCGCGAGGGTCCTGTTTCCGACCGGTTCCGACGATCCGCGGCCGCGCGCGCGAGGGGGCGCAGCGGCCGCCCGCAAGGGGAGGTTTCTCGCATGCTCCACGTCCGCGCCGTTTCGGCCGCCGCGCTCGCGGTGGTCCTCGCCGGGCCGGCCCTCGCCGACCGCACCTTCGAGACCGACAAGGTCACGCTCCGGGTCGAGACCGTGGCCAAGGGCCTCGTCCACCCCTGGGGCCTCGCGCTCCTGCCCGACGGGCGCTTCCTCGTGACCGAGCGCAACCCCGGCCGGCTGCGTCTCGGCGACCGGGACGGCAAGCTCTCCGAGCCGCTCGGCAACGTGCCCGAGGTGTTCCGCTACGAAGGCCCGACCGACCGCAGCCAGGCGGGGCTCTTCCACGTGGCGCTCCATCCCGACTTCGAGTCGAACCGGCTCGTCTATCTGAGCTTCTCGGAGCCGAGCGACGAGGGCGCCGGCACGGCCATCGCCCGCGGCCGCCTCGTCGACGAAGGCACCCCGCGCCTCGAGGACGTCGAGGTGATCTACACGCAGAACAAGCACGATTCGAGCGGCCTGCATTTCGGCGGCCGCTTCGCCTTCGACCCGAAGGACAAGTCGATCGTCCTGTCGGTCGGCGAGCGGCGAAACATCTCCCGCGCCCAGGACGGCGAGGATCACGCCGGCTCGTTCATCCGCATCACGGACGACGGCGGCGTGCCGAACGACAACCCGTTCCGCAACGCCGGCGACAAGGACGAGAAAGTGTTCGCGATCGGCAACCGCAACAGCCAGGGCCTCGCCTTCGATCCCGAGACCGGCCGGCTGTGGGCCAACGACCACGGGCCGAAGGGCGGCGACGAGATCAACCTGATCGAGGCCGGCAAGAACTACGGCTGGCCGTTCCAGACCGGCGGGGTCGACTATTCGGGCGCGCCGATGGGCAAGGGCTCCCGCGGCGTCGAGGGCATGGAGGACCCGGTCCACATCTGGGAGGAGACGGTCGCGCCCTCCGGGCTCGTCGTCTACCGGGGCGAGATGTTCCCCGAATGGCGCGGCGACCTCCTCCACGGCGGCCTCGCCGCCCGGGGCGTGGTGCGCACCAAGATCGAGGACGGCAAGGTGACCGAGGACGAGCGCATGCTCACCGATTTCGGCCGCCGCATCCGCGACGTGCAGGTCGATCGCGAGGGCGCGCTCTGGCTGATCACCGAGCACGAGGACGGCGAGGTCCTGCGGGTGACCCGGGCCGAGCCCGCCGCCACCGGCGCCGTCGAGCGCAAGCAGTAGCGTCCCCGGCCCTCCGCCGGAGGGCCGCCTAACGCAGGTTAGTCCCGATCCGCTCGGGACCCTCTATGCGGGCTCCAGCGCAGCAGGAGCCCGCACGCCGTCGCCCAGGCGGCGCCCACGATCCACCCCGCCACCACGTCGGACGGCCAGTGAACGCCCAGGTACACCCGGCTCGCGCCGATCAGGAGCGTCAGCAGGATCGCGACCGAAAGGACGTAGATCCGGAGCCGCCGCCGCGGCAGGGCGGCGGCGAGGAGCGCGCCGAGGGTGAGATAGGCGACAGCGGACATGAGCGCGTGCCCGCTCGGGAAGCTCGCCGTCTGGACCTCGACGAGGTGCGCGACGAGGTCGGGCCGGGGCCGGTCGAAGCGGCTCTTGAGGGCGTTCTCGACGATCATGCCGCCGC
This sequence comes from Beijerinckiaceae bacterium, assembly GCA_035540795.1. Taxonomy (GTDB): domain Bacteria; phylum Pseudomonadota; class Alphaproteobacteria; order Rhizobiales; family Beijerinckiaceae; genus JAJKJG01. The sequence goes on from DATLFZ010000172.1 coordinate 6,342, forward strand.
CGATCGAGACGACGACGAGGAGGGCGTGCGGCGTGCGCCGGGCGAGCAGCAGGAACCCCGCGGCGACGAGGCCGGCGATCGAGACGCCCGTGTAGCCGCCGAGCGCGGTCACGTCGTAGAAGAAGAGCTGCAGCCAGTCCGGCCCGATCGGCTCGGCCGGATCGGCGGGGTCGCGCAGGGCGAGCAGCACGGCCCGGTCCCAGGCTTGCGGATGCAGGAAGGGCTCGCCCATGAAGGCGAGGCCCCCGATCCCGACCGCCGTGGCGACGACGAAGGCGAGCGCCGTCGCGGTGCGCCGCCTCACGCTCCCCTCCCCGCGCTCGGCACGGCCGCGAACGGCCGAGGCTTGATCATCCGCTCGAATCCGTCTGCCATGGGCCTGCGATGGACCGGCCGGGGAAGCGAGGCAAGTGGGCGGAGGAACGAGGTGAGGCGGGCCGCGGGCGCTCCGGGATGCGCCCGGTGATCCGGCGCGCCCTCGCCCTCGCAGGCGCGCTCCTCGTCGCCGCCTGCGCGGGGCCGCAATCGAGCCTCGACGCCGCCGGCCCGGCGGCGCGGGAGATCAACACCCTCGGCAACGCCATGTACGTGGGCGCGGTGCTGATCACGGCACTCGTCACCGTGCTCATGCTGCTGCCTTTTCGTCGTCGCCGCGACTGGCGGCCGAGCAACCGCATGCTCGTGCTCGGCGGCGGCGTCGCCCTGCCGATCGCCGTGCTGACCCCGCACCTGATCTGGTCGACCAACGTCGGCTACGAGATGCGGGCCCGGGTCGGGCCGGACGCGGTCTCGATCGAGGTGACGGGCCACGTGTTCTGGTGGGAGGTCGCCTACCGGCGCACGGACGGGGCGCTCGCGCGCACCGCCAACGAGGTGCGCATTCCGGTCGGCGAGCACGTGGAGTTCCTGCTTACCTCGAACGACGTGATCCACAGCTTCTGGATCCCGCCGCTCGGCGGCAAGACCGACATGATCCCGGGGCGCATCACCCGGATGACCCTGAAGGCCGACCGGCCCGGGGTCTTCCGCGGGGTCTGCGCCGAGTATTGCGGCGCCCAGCACAGCCTGATGGCCTTCGACGTGGTCGCCATGGCCCGGCCGGAGTTCGAGTCCTGGGTCGAGAGCCTGACCCGGGTCCCGGCGGACCCGCCCGAGGGGCTCCTGCGCGAAGGCCGCGAGCTCTTCGTGCAGGCGGGTTGCGCCTCCTGTCACGGGCTGCGCGGCCTCTCCGACGCCCGCCTCGGGCCCGACCTCACCAATGTGGGCGACCGGCGCACCATCGCGGCGGGGACCCTGCGCACCAACGTCGGCACCCTGGCCGGCTGGATCTCGAGCGCGCAGCACATCAAGCCGGGCAACCGGATGCCTTCCTATCCGGGGCTCGAGGGGCGCCAGCTCCGGGCGCTGGCCTCGTACCTCGAGTCCCTCAAATGACCGTGCTGCATCCGCAATCGACCGGACCGGACGGCCTCGCCCGCCTCGAACAGGCCTGGGCCAAGCCGAGATGGTTCTCCCTCGTGACGGAGGTGAACAACACGCATATCGGCGTGATCTACATCGCGACCGGCTTCATGTTCTTCATCGGCGCCGGGATCCTGGCGCTCCTGATGCGCATCCAGCTCGCGGTGCCGGGCAACGACTTCCTCGGCCACGAGATCTACAACCAGTTCTTCACGATGCACGGCAGCGTGATGATGTTCCTGTTCGCCGTGCCGATCGTGGAGGCCTTCGCCGTCCTGCTACTGCCGAGCATGATCGGCTCCCGGGACATGCCGTTTCCGCGCCTCTCCGCCTTCGGATACTGGTGCTACGCCATCGGCGGCACGCTCGTGTTCTCGAGCCTGTTCTTCCGCGTCGCCCCGGACGGCGGCTGGTTCATGTACCCCCCGCTCACCGGGCCGGTGTTCTCGCCCGGCATCAACACCGAGATCTGGATCCTGGGCCTCGCCTTCGTGGAGATCGCCGCCATCGCCGCGGCGGTCGAGATCGTCGTCGGCGTGCTCAAGACCCGGGCGCCGGGCATGACCCTGTCGAAGGTGCCGATCTTCGCCTGGTACATGCTCGTCACCGCCGGGATGATCGCGCTCGCCATGCCGGCGGTGATCGTCGCCGACATCCTGCTCGAGCTCGAGCGCGGGCTCAACATGCCCTTCTTCGACCCGTCACGGGGCGGCGACCCGCTCCTGTGGCAGCACCTGTTCTGGCTGTTCGGGCATCCAGAGGTCTACATCATCTTCCTGCCGGCGGCCGGCATGGTGTCGATGATGCTGCCGAGCTTCGCCCGCGCCCCCCTCGTCGGCTACGGGCTCGTGGTGATGGCGGCGATCGCGGTCGGCATCCTCAGCTTCGGCCTGTGGGTGCACCACATGTACGCGACCGGGCTGCCGCGCATGTCGCTCGCCTTCTTCGCGGTGGCGAGCACGGCGATCTCGATCCCGATGGGCATCCAGGTCTTCGCCTGGATCGCGACCCTGTGGGAGGGCAAGCCGCAGATGCGGGTGCCGATGCTGTTCATCCTCGGCTTCATCTTCACGTTCACGGTCGGCGGGCTCACCGGGGTGATGGTGGCGACCGTCCCCTACGACTGGCAGGTCCACGACACCTACTTCGTGGTGGCGCATTTCCACTACGTGCTGATCGGCGGCATGGTGTTTCCGCTCTTCGCCGCCTTCTACTACTGGACGCCGCTGGTCAGCGGTCGGCTGATGTTCGAGCGGCTCGGCAAGTGGGCCTTCTGGCTCATGTTCGTCGGCTTCAACGGCACCTTCTTCCCGATGCACCTGACCGGGCTGCGGGGCATGCCGCGGCGGGTCTACACCTTCGCCGGCGACCTCGGCCTCAACTGGCTGAACCTGATCTCGAGCGTGTTCGCCTTCGTGTTCGCCCTCGGCGTGCTCGTCTTCGTCGTCGACATGGTCTGGCACTTCCGGCGCGGGCCGAAGCGGTCGGAGAACCCCTGGGGGGCGCCGTCGCTCGAATGGGTCTCGGGGCAGGCCAGCATGGGTTTTCGCAGCATCATGCCGATCGACACGCGCTATCCGTGGTGGACGAACCCGGATCTGCGCAAGCAGGCCTGGGAGGGCCGCGGCTTCCTGCCCGATTCCCCCGTGCTGGCCCGCGAGTCCCTCCTGACCGCGCCCTTGAGCGCGGCGCCGGAGCAGATCCTGCGCCTGCCGGGGCCGAGCTGGATCCCCTTCATCGGCGCGATCGGCACCGCCGCCTGCTTCGCGGGGGTCGCGATCAAGCACACCGCCGTCGCCCTCTCCGGCGGCATCGTCGGGCTCGTCGCGATCCTGTTGTGGCTGTGGACCATGGACGCGCCGATGCCGCGGGAGCGCGCCGATGCCGGCCGCGGCCTCGCCCTGCCCCTCTACCGCAACGACAGCGCCAGCGTCGGCTGGTGGGGGCTGATGGTGACCCTCGTGGTCGACGGCGCGGTGCTCGCCTCGCT
>DATLFZ010000173.1:0-7429 GCA_035540795.1 Beijerinckiaceae bacterium
CGCTCGATCTCCGGGCGGAAGTGGCGGATGAGGCCCTGGATCGGCCAGGCGGCGGCGTCGCCGAGCGCGCAGATCGTGTGGCCCTCGATCTGGTAGGAGACGTCGAGGAGCATGTCGATCTCGCGCCGCTGCGCCCGCCCCTCGGCCATGCGCGACAGGACGCGCCACATCCAGCCGGTGCCCTCCCGGCAGGGGGTGCACTGGCCGCAGCTCTCGTGCTTGTAGAAGTACGAGATGCGGGCGATCGCCCGCACCACGTCGGTCGACTTGTCCATCACGATCACGGCCGCGGTGCCGAGGCCGGACTTGAGATTGCGCAGGGTGTCGAAATCCATCGGCGCGTCGGCGATCTCCGCCGCCGGGACGAGGGGCACCGAGGAGCCGCCCGGGATCACCGCGAGCAGGTTGTCCCAGCCGCCGCGGATGCCGCCGCAATGGCGGTCGATCAGCTCGCGAAAGGGGATGCCCATCTCCTCCTCGACGTTGCACGGCCGGTTCACGTGGCCGGAGACGCAGAAGAGTTTCGTGCCGGTGTTGTTGGGCCGGCCGAGCCCGGCGAACCAGGCGCCGCCGCGGCGCAGGATGGTGCCGGCGACAGCGATCGACTCGACGTTGTTGACCGTGGTCGGGCAGCCGTAGAGGCCCATGTTGGCCGGAAACGGCGGCTTCAGGCGCGGCATGCCCTTCTTGCCTTCGAGGCTTTCGAGCAGCGCCGTCTCCTCGCCGCAGATATATGCCCCGGCGCCGTGGTGGACATAGAGGTCGAAGGGCCAGCCGTGGACGTTGTCCTTGCCGATGAGGCGCGCTTCGTAGGCCTCGTCGACGGCCCGCTGCAGCGCCTCGCGCTCGCGGATGTACTCGCCGCGGATGTAGACGTAGCAGGCGTTGGCGCCCATCGCGAAGGACGCGAGCAGGCAGCCCTCGATCAGGAGATGCGGATCGTGCCGCATGATCTCCCGGTCCTTGCAGGTGCCGGGCTCGGATTCGTCTGCGTTGACGACGAGATAGTGCGGCCGCCCGTCCGACTGCTTGGGCATGAACGACCATTTGAGCCCGGTCGGGAAGCCGGCACCGCCGCGGCCGCGCAGGCCCGACTTCTTCATCTCGTCGACGATCCAGTCCCGCCCCTTCTCGAGGAAGAACTTGGTCCCGTCCCAGGCGCCCCGCCGCCGCGCGGCTTCGAGCCCCGGCGAATGGAAGCCGTAGAGGTTGGTGAAGATCCTGTCCTTGTCCTGAAGCATGGGTCCGATCCGTCTCAGGACTTCTTCTCGGGTTCGGGCGCGCCGGGCCGCTCGGACCCGGAGCCGTGCTTCGCCCCCTCGGAGGGCGCCGTGCCCGCCACCGGCGTCGTCGGCGCGTCGGCGACGAGGCGGCCCTCCTCGGGCTTGGCCGGGGTCGCCTGGTAGGACTTGTCGCTCTGGGGCCCCGGCACCTTGTCGGGCGTGGTGCGGTTCTCGACCGTCGTGGTCTTGGACGGATCGGCCGCGCCCTCGCGCTTCGCCGGGTTCAGGGCGGGCTCGCCCTCCTTGACGCGCTTCGCCGGCGTGTCGGCGACCTCCGATTCGATCGCGCGGCCGGCGTCGGGCTTGGCCGGCTTCGGCTCGCTCGGCGCGGTCTGGACGGCGACCTTCGCCTCCACCGCGGCCCGCTGCTCGGAGGCCGTCGTCACGGCGACCTCCTCGAAACGCCGCCGCCAGGACCCCACCACCGAGCCGTCGAAGAGAGCCTCGTCGGTGAGGGTCGTGCGGACTTCCGCCGGCTCGGACGAGACCCGGCCCTGCTGCGGCCCCGGTTTCACCTCCCGCCCGGCGGCGAGATCGTCGAGGATCTTCTCCAGGATCGCGGGGGTGAGGTCCTCGTAGTAGTCGGCGTTGATCTGGACCATCGGCGCGTTGCAGCAGGCGCCGAGGCACTCGACTTCGAGCCAGGAGAAGGTCCCGTCCGCCGTGACGTGGCGCTCGTCGCCGATGCGCCGGCGGAGCGTCTCCTTGAGCTCGATCGCGCCCTTCACGTGGCACGGCACCGTGCCGCAGAGCTGGACGAAGTAGCGCCCGACCGGCTCGAGGTTGAACATCGTGTAGAAGGTCGCGACCTCGAGCACGCGGATGTAGGGCATGTCGAGCCGGTCGGCGACCGCCTCGATCGCCTTCTGCGGCAGCCAGCCGCCCGCCTGCTCCTGCGCCCGCCACAGGAGCGGGATCACCGCCGACATCTGCCGGCCGGGCGGATATTTTTCGATCTCCCGCGCGACCCAGGCCTCGTTCTCCGCCGTGAAGGCGAAGGATTTCGGCTGGACGTCGTCGGCGGCGAGCCTGCGGTTTGCCATGCTAATTTCTCGCTTCCACGGCCGGGCCGAGCAGCGCGTCGACGGCGACCGAAAACCCGGGCGGGTCCAGCACGATCTCCTCGCCCGGACGCGCAGCCCGCGTGCGGATCCCGCCCTGGTCGCGGTAGTGATGCACCACCGCCCGCACCCGCGGCTCGGGGTAGACCACGAGGTAGTGCTGGATGGTCGGGACGGAGAAATAATCGAGGAGCTTCACGCCGCTGTCGTCGCGCTCGCTCGACGGGGAAACGACCCCGACGACGATCGACGGCGCCTGCAACGTGAGCGCATCGAGATCGGCCTCGACGCCGCATTGGACGGACGCGTCCGGCTCGCGTGTCCGATGATCGTCGATGACGACGGCCACGCCGTCCGAGAAGACCTGGCACGGCAGGCCGCGCGCGCGGATCGCCTCGCGCAGCGCGATGGCGACTTCGAGCTTCACGATCGTGTGGCGAACCCGCTCCGGCGATATCGCGACCACCTCGCCGTCCACGAGCTCGAACCGTCCCTCGGGCTGCCTCTCAGCCCAGGCGAGGAACTCCTCCACGTTCATTTTGTGGGTCGGAAGGGCCCGCGCGTTCACCGGTCCACCTCCCCGAACACGATGTCGAGGGACCCGAGCACGGCCGAGACGTCCGCGAGCATGTGGCCCTTGCAGAGGAAATCCATCGCCTGGAGATGGGCGAAGCCGGGCGCGCGCACGTGGCAGCGGTACGGCTTGTTGGTGCCGTCGGCGACGAGGTAGACGCCGAACTCCCCCTTGGGCGCCTCGACGGCGGCGTAGACCTCCCCCGCCGGCACGTGAAAGCCTTCGGTGTAGAGCTTGAAGTGGTGGATGAGCGCCTCCATCGAGCGCTTCATCTCGCCGCGCTTCGGGGGCACGATCTTGTTGTCGGGGGTGGAGACCGGCCCCTGCCCTTCCGGCGAGGCGAGCTTCTCCAGGCACTGCTTCATGATGCGGATCGACTGCCGCATCTCCTCCATGCGGATGATCTGGCGGTCGTAGTTGTCGCCGTGGCGGCCGACGGGGATGTCGAACTCGAGCTCCTCGTAGCACTCGTAGGGCTGGGCCTTGCGCAGGTCCCAGGCCGCGCCGGAGCCGCGCACCATGACGCCGGAGAAGCCCCACGCCCAGGCGTCCTCCAGGCTGACCACGCCGATGTCGACGTTGCGCTGCTTGAAGATGCGGTTGTCCATGACGAGCGCGTCGAGGTCGTCGCAGACCTGCAGGAACGGATCGCAGAAGGCGAAGATGTCGTCGATCAGCTTCGGCGGCAGGTCCTGGTGCACGCCGCCGGGCCGGAAATAGTTGGCATGGAGGCGCGAGCCGGAGGCGCGCTCGTAGAACACCATCAGCTTCTCGCGCTCCTCGAAGCCCCACAGCGGCGGGGTGAGAGCGCCGACGTCCATCGCCTGCGTGGTGACGTTGAGGAGGTGCGACAGGAGCCGCCCGATCTCGGCGAACAGGACGCGGATGAGCTGGCCGCGCTTCGGCACCTCGATCCCGAGCAGCTTCTCGATGGCGAGGCAGTAGGCGTGCTCCTGGTTCATCGGCGCGACGTAGTCGAGCCGGTCGAAATAGGGCACCGCCTGCAGGTAGGTCTTGTACTCGATGAGCTTCTCGGTGCCCCGGTGCAGGAGCCCGATATGAGGGTCGACGCGCTCGACGATCTCCCCGTCGAGTTCGAGGATCAGGCGCAACACTCCGTGCGCCGCCGGATGCTGCGGCCCGAAGTTGATGGTGAAGTTGCGGATGGAATGCTCGGTCATGGCCGCGGAGGAGCCTTTTCGTCGCCGGGCAGGACGTAGTCCGTCCCTTCCCAGGGCGAGAGGAAGTCGAAGTTGCGGAACTCCTGCTGCAGCTTGACGGGCTCGTAGACGACGCGGCGCTGCTCCTCGTCGTAGCGCACCTCGACGAAGCCGGTGACCGGGAAATCCTTGCGCAGCGGATGGCCGTCGAAGCCGTAGTCGGTGAGGATGCGGCGCAGGTCCGGATGGCCGGAGAAGAGCACGCCGTAGAGGTCGTAGACCTCGCGCTCGTACCAGTTCGCGGCCGGAAAAACGCCGATGGCGGAGGGCACCGGCGTGGTCTCGTCGGCCTCCACCTTGATGCGGATGCGCGCGTTGTGGCGCGGCGAGAGCAGGTGGTAGACCACGTCGAAGCGCCGGTCGCGGCCCGGATAATCGGCGCCGCAGATGTCGATGAACGACACGAACAGGCAGTCGGGGTGGTCGCGCAGGGTGGTCAGGACCTCGACGATCTCGGCACCCTCGACGAGAATCGTCAGCTCGCCGTAGGCGATGGCGGCGTCGCGGACGCGCTCGCCGAGGGCGGCGCGCACGCGGGCTTCGATGTCTTCCACCGAAAAGGCCATGGCTCAGCGCTCGATCGTGCCGGTGCGGCGGATCTTCTTCTGCAGCAGCAGCACGCCGTACAGAAGCGCCTCGGCCGTGGGCGGGCAGCCCGGTACGTAGATGTCGACCGGCACGATGCGGTCGCAGCCGCGCACCACCGAATAGGAATAGTGGTAGTAGCCGCCGCCGTTGGCGCAGGATCCCATGGAGATCACGTAGCGCGGCTCCGGCATCTGGTCGTAGATCTTGCGGAAGGCCGGCGCCATCTTGTTGCACAGGGTGCCGGCGACGATGATCACGTCCGACTGGCGCGGGCTCGCCCGGGGCGCGAAGCCGAAGCGCTCGGCGTCGTAGCGGGGCATCGACATCTGCATCATCTCGACCGCGCAGCAGGCGAGGCCGAAGGTCATCCACATCAGCGAGCCGGTGCGGGCCCAGTTGATGAGGTCGTCCGTGGCGGTGACCAGAAACCCCTTGTCGGCGAGCTCGTCGTTGATGTCCCGGAAATACGGGTCGTCCGCGCCCACCGGCTTGCCGGTGTTCGGGTCGATGATGCCCCTGGCCGGCGGCGCGACCAGGGGGGAGCGCGGCTCGGCGATCAATCCCATTCGAGAGCTCCCTTCTTCCACTCGTACACGAAGCCCACCGTCAGGACGGCCAGGAAGAACATCATCGACCAGAAGCCGAACCAGCCGAGATCCCCGAAGGTGATCGCCCACGGGAACAGGAACGCCACTTCGAGGTCGAAGATGATGAACAGGATGGCGACGAGGTAGAACCGCACGTCGAACTTCATGCGGGCGTCGTCGAAGGCGTTGAAGCCGCACTCGTAGGCCGACAGCTTCTCCGGATCGGGCTTGCGATAGGCGACGAGGAACGGCGCCACGAGCAGCGCGAGGCCGATGAACAGGGCGACCCCGACGAAAATCACGAGCGGAAGGTAGTCGGCGAGGAGGCTCGGCATGCGACACCTGCGGAGGGCGGGCGGACCGTCTCCGGCCCGACGTCCGGCTGGCGCGGGGGCGCGGACCGGACTCCATAGATGGAGGTGGGCGGACGCTTAGCCCACCCTCCCCGGCGTGACAAGCCGTCGCCAGGCCGCACAAAGGCGGGGTTTTCGCCGCTTTGCGGTCGACTTGCGCACCGGGCGAGCCTTACCCTTCCGGGGCGATTCGGGAGGGCGCATGCGGCTCGCCGCGGGATTCTTGCTCGTGCTCGGCGCGACGGCGCAGGCGCAGGTGGCCGATATGGGCCGGGCGACCTGCGGCCACTGGCTCTCGCTCGCCGCGGAAGACGGACGCCATCTGGCGACATGGCTGGACGGCTACTTCGCCGGGGCGGCGCACCGCACCGCCCTCGACGTCGGCAAGCTCGAGGCGGCGGTCGGGGGATTGCGCCCGCTCTGCACCAACGATCCGGCCCTGCCGCTTCTCGGGGCCGAGGTCCGCGCCCTGTTCCTCGGACAGCCCGGGACGCCGCCGCCCGCGGCAGGGCCGGCCGCGGGGCCTGCTCCCTCTGCCCCGCTTCCCGAACGGCCTTTTTCACCCGCAGCCCCGACGAGCCGGCCGACGCCGCTGCGCTGAGTCAGTCCGCGTTCTCGGAGCTCAGCTGCTGGGGGCGGATGAACTCGCCCGGCCGGCCCCGCGTGCGGGCCTTCGAGCCGAGATCGATGAGGCGGCGGATCGCCTCCGGTCGCGACGGCTTCGGCTCCGGCTGCTGGGCGATCCAGGCGTCGAGACGGGCGAGTTCGTCCGGCCCGAGGCGGACGGTGACGCTCGTCCCCTTGCCGCGGACCCGATCGACCAGGCGGGCGATGCTCATGACGGCGATGCTGTCACGAACCGCCGCGGGAGGGAAGCGCCCGCGTTCCGGACGGAAGCCCTATCGTTCTACCCGGGACGCCGTTACGATGGCTTCATCGCCGGTACACGAATCCGTAGGCACCGGCGGCTGAGAGACCGCGCGTGCTCCCGCCTGCCACAGGACCGGAGCACCGCGATGCCCCCGACAGGCCGATTCTGGCCATCCGCCGACCGCGACGGCGAAATCATCCGCAACACCCGCAAGCTCATCCGGGACTCGGTCGAACTGCTCGCCAGGTCGCGCCGCTTCGTCGCCCCGCCCTACGGGTCGGCGCCTCGGGTCGACGCGGGGCCGGAGCCATCGGACGGGAGCGACGGAGTTCCGCGAGAGCCGCGTGGAGAGCCCGGAATCGGGTGACGGTGAGGTCCGCCCCGCCGTCCTTTCCGGCTCTGGTCCCGCAGCCCTGCCGGCGAGCCCGCGCAAGCCGACGTCCAACGATGCTCGACCGCGTCCGTGGAAGGGCCGGCTGCGGATCGGCCGCGACCTCTGTAACTTTGGTCGGAGCGGCGGGATTCGAACCCACGACCCCTAGTCCCCCAGACTAGTGCGCTAACCGGGCTGCGCTACGCTCCGACGGCCCGTACGTACGACCGCCGCGGCGCTCGCGCAACCCTCGTCGCGGGTTGCGGCGCGGCGTGCCCGGTGCCAAGAGTGTCGGAACGGCGCCGCAGCTTGGGCGTTGTCCTCCGTTGCGCCCTTCGCCGCGCCCTCCATCCGGAACCCGCCCATGTCGCTTCCCTCCTCCGACGTCGCCGAGCCCACCGCCGCGACGGCGCCGCTGCCGCTCGAGCGGGACCTGTTCCTGCGCTCGCTCCTGCGCGAACTCGCCGGCACGCTGCAGGACGTGGTCGGGGTCGAGGAGGCGTCGGGCTACATCAGCGT
>DATLFZ010000174.1:0-2341 GCA_035540795.1 Beijerinckiaceae bacterium
AGAGGTTGGCCCCGTCGATGAAGAGGGCGATGCGCTGCTGTCCGTTGGTCATGAATCCTTCCGGGGGATGCCGGGACCCTGGTCGGCGGGGGATCGCCTCGGTGCGTCGCGGAGCAGGGGCCGGGCGCCTTCAGCCGGGCAGTGCACCGATCCGACGTCGGCGGACGTCACAATTGTTCCGGCAATACACCGACAGTTCCATGCACTGTCAAGTGAAGGTCACTCCACCTTCTTGAGCGTATGCCGGAACAACGCAACCACAACATGTGCGAAACGCAGCCGCCGCGCCTAGCCGGTGACGCGCTCGACCCGGCTCACTGCGGACTTGGCGCGCAGTTCCGAGATGATGGCGTTGAGGTGCTTCAGGTCCCACACCGCGAGGTCGATCGTCACGTCGGTGAAGTCCTGGGTGCGGCGCTTCATCGACACGTTGTCGATATTGCCGTCGTGGTCGGCGATCACTTGCGCGATCTGGGCGAGCGAGCCCGGCTCGTTGATCGATTGCAGCCGGATGCGGGCGGGGAAGCGCTGGGAGGTCCCTTCCACGTCCCAGCGCACGTCGAGCCAGCGGTCGGGCTCGTTGTCGAAGGCGGCCAGCGCCGGCGACTGGATCGGATAGATGGTGACGCCCTCGCCGGGGGTGAGGATGCCGACGATGCGGTCCCCTGGCACGGCGCCGCCGTTCGGCGCGAAGCGCACGGGCAGGTCGGCGTTGAGCCCGCGGATCGGAATCGCGTGCTCGCCCGCGTCCCCGTTCGGCAGCTTGATCTTGACCGTGGCGTCGCCCCCCGGGCTGACCCAGCCGGCGCCGTTCGGCTCCGGCCCGGTGCGCCGCTCCTCCCGGTGCTCCGGATAGACCGCCCGCACCACGTCGCCGGAGAACATCTCGCCGCGCCCGACGGCGGCGAGCACGTCTTCGAGGGAGTGCCGGGCGAGGCGGGGGAGGGACCCTTTGAGCTTGTCCTCGGAGAAAGTCCTGCCGGAGCGCTCGAAGGCCCGCTCCAGGATCTGGCGGCCGAGGCCGGCATATTGCCGGCGCACGGCGGCCCGGGTCGCCCGGCGGATCGCCGCCCGGGCCTTGCCGGTGACGACGAGGGATTCCCAGGCGGCCGGCGGGGTCTGGCCGTCGGCGCGCACGATCTCGACCTCGTCGCCGTTCTGGAGTTCCGTGAGGAGCGGGGCCATGCGCCCGTTGATCTTGCAGCCGACCGCCGTGTTGCCGACGTCGGTGTGGACCGCGTAGGCGAAGTCGATCGGGGTCGCGCCGCGGGGGAGCGCGATCAGGCGGCCCTTCGGCGTGAAGCAGAAGACCTGGTCGTGGAACAGCTCGAGCTTGGTGTGCTCGAGGAACTCTTCCGGGTTGTCGCCCTCGGCGAGGAGGTCGACCGTGCGCCGCAGCCACTGGTAGGCCCGGCTCTCGCCGGCGAAGGCCGAGGTGGCGGAGACGCCGTCCTTGTACAGGGCGTGGGCGGCGATGCCGTATTCGGCGACCTCCTCCATCTCCCTCGTGCGGATCTGCAGCTCGACCCGCTGGCGGCCGGGGCCGATCACGGTGGTGTGGATCGACCGGTAGTCGTTCTGCTTCGGGGTCGAGATGTAGTCCTTGTAGCGGCCGGGGACCATCGGCCAGGTCGTGTGCACGACCCCGAGGGCCCGGTAGCACGCGTCCACGTCGCCGACGATGATGCGGAAGCCGAAGATGTCGGACAGCTGCTCGAAGGCGACGGACTTGCGCTCCATCTTGCGCCAGATCGAGTAGGGGCTCTTGCGCCGGCCCCTGACCTCGGCCTCGACGCCCTTCGAGCCGAGCCTCGCCTTGAGGTCGCGCTCGATCTCCTCGACGAGGCGCTCGTCGCGGGCGGAGATCTCGGTGAGCCGTCGGCTGATGGTGTCGTACGCCTCCGGGTGCAGGCAGCGGAACGACAGGTCCTCGAGCTCGTCGCGCACCTCCTGCATGCCCATCCGCCCGGCGAGGGGGGCGTAGATCTCGAGCGTCTCCTCGGCGATGCGGCGACGCTTCTCCGGCGGCATGAACTGGAGGGTGCGCATGTTGTGCAGCCGGTCGGCGAGCTTGACCAGGAGCACGCGCACGTCGTCGGCGACGGCGAGGAGGAGCTTGCGGAAATTCTCGCCCTGCGCCGCCCGCTTCGAGACGAGATCGAGGCGCTTCAGCTTGGTCAGCCCGTCGACGAGGCCGCCGATCTCGGGTCCGAAGACCTTGTCGATCTCCTCGAGGGTGGCCTCCGTGTCCTCGACGGTGTCGTGCAGGACGGCGGCCGCGATTGTGGCGTCGTCGAGCTTGAGCTCGGTCAGGATCGCGGCGACTTCGAGGGGATGGGCG
>DATLFZ010000175.1:0-2192 GCA_035540795.1 Beijerinckiaceae bacterium
CTGTTTGCCGGGGCGGCCCCGCAAGCCGGGCTTCCGGCCGGCGCGGTGCGGCTCGTCAAGATCGGCGAGAGTTGGGAGTTTCGCAAAGCGGCGCGCCCGCCACGGCAGCCGAGCGCGACTGGCCGTGCGCGCGCGGCGGGACCCTCCTGAGGACGGGGGCGAGGGAAGCGCTCAGGCGCCCACGTCGAGAATGATCTTGCCCTGCGCCTTTCCGTCGCGAAGCAGCCTCAGCGCCTCGTGAAAGTTCGCGAGGGGGACGTGGCGGCTGATATAGGGGTCGATCCTGCCGGCCGTGTAGAGGGCGAAGATCTCGCGCTGCGCCTCGGCGACGCGCTCCGGGGTGCGGTCGCGGTAGTCCGACCATTGCAGGCCGGAGACGGCGATGTTCTTGACGAGGAGGTAGTTCGCGCGGATGGCGGGGATCTCCCCGCTGGCGAAGCCGATGATCACGAGGCGCCCGCACCAGGCCATCGCGCGCAGAGCTGCCGCGTTGGCGGCGCCGCCCACCGGATCGATCACGATGTCGGCGCCCTTTCCATCGGTCCAGCTGGCGACCTGCGCCCGGAGATTCTCGTGCAGGTCCGCGTCGCCCAGGTCGAGGACATGATCGGCGCCGGCGGCGCGCGCGACCTCGGCATTGGCCTCGCCCAGAACGCCCGCGATCACCGTGCGCGCGCCGAACGCCTTGGCGAGTTGCACGCTGGCAACGCCGATACCGCCGCTGGCGCCGAGCACGAGCACGCTCTCGCCAGGGCGGAAGGAGGCGCGCTCGCGCAGCGCGAACCAGGCCGTCTGATAGACGAGGCCAAGCGCCGCGCCCTTGTCGAAGGGCATTCCCTCCGGCATGGGAAAGCAGTGCTCCGCCCGGGCGCGCACCTTCTCGGCATAGGCGCCGTATTCCACCTGCACGGCGACAGGGTCGCCGGGGGAAAAGCCGCTCACGCCGGGCCCCACGGCGGCAATGCGCCCCGCCGCCGCCTTGCCGGGAGAGAACGGCAGCGGCGGCTTGATCTGGTACTTGCCCTCGATCACCAGGATGTCCGGGTAATTGGCCTCCGCCGCCACCACCTCGACGACGACTTCGCCGGCGCCCGGCTCGGGGTCCGGCGCCTCCGCGACGCCGATCTGCTCGAAGGGCGCGAAGTCGCGCACGAGAACGGCTCTCATCGATAATCCTCGTCGTTGGCGCCGAGCGGCGGGGCCGCCAGCGGCGTGCCCGGCTTCGCGCGGAAGGCGGGGGCGACGGGCACCGGCAAGGCCGGTATGCTGCCGCCATCCTCGTTCACGAGGACGTGGTCGAAGACCCCCCGCGCCCTGAAGTGCGGATCCTCGAGCGCCTCGGCGACGCTCGCCACCACCGTGCAGCAGCAGTCGCGGCCGGCGAAAAGCCGCGCCCAGGCGGCGCCCGGCTCGCGGGCGATGATGGCCGCGACGGCCTCCATCGTCGCCGCGGGGTCCCGGGTGTCGTCGCGCAGATGGGGCGGTAGGCCGATGATCTCGCAGAAGGTTCCCCAGAACTTCTCTTCCAGCGGCGCGGCGGCGACCATCCGGGCGTCCGCCGTCGGGTAGAGGCGATAGCGGGGCGAGCCACCGGTGACGAGGTCGGCGCCGTTGCCGGGCCACTCGCCCCGGGCGAGGCCGTTGCCGAGCGCCCAGTACATGAAGGGAAACAGGTTCTCCGCCATGGCCACGTCGAGGCGGCGCCCGCGCCCCGTGCGGGCACGCTCCTGGAGCGCGAGGAGGATGTTCATCACCGCCGGGTAGGCGCCGCCCGCGATGTCCGCGATCAGCGCGGGGGGCACGACCGGGCTCTCCGGCGGCCCCATCGACAGCGACAGCAGGCCCGCATCACCGATATAGTTGAGGTCGTGGCCGGCCACGTCGCGCTTGGGCCCGTCCTGGCCGTAGCCGGTGATCGAGCAATAGATCAGGCGCGGGTTGACCTTCTCGAGGCTGGCGTGGTCGAGCAGTTCCGCCCGGGCGTGATGGCCCTCGTCCTTGAGGTCGAGGGCGAGGCTCTTCTTGCCGCGGTTGAGAAGGGCGAAGTTGACGCTGTCGCGTCCCCAGCGCGGCGCATAATGGCGCATGTCCTCGCCTGCGCCGGGGCGCTCGATCTTGATCACCTCGGCGCCCGCCTCGGCGAGCAGGAGCGTCGCCATCGGCCCCGGCAGCAGGGTCGAGAAGTCGAGGAC
>DATLFZ010000176.1:0-8203 GCA_035540795.1 Beijerinckiaceae bacterium
ACACGCCCGCATAGGTCAGCTCGAACTTGAACAGGACCTCCTGCCCGACCTTGCCGTCGCCCTCGAGGGCGACGGCAAGGTCGGGCAGGAGGTCCTGTTCAAGTTCGAGCTGACCTATGCGGGCGTGTTCCGGGTGCGCAACATCCCGCAGGAGCAGCTCCACCCGATCATCATGATCGAGTGCCCGCGCCTCCTCTTCCCGTTCGCCCGCCAGATGGTGGCCGACGCGGTCCGCAACGGCGGCTTCCCGCCCCTCTACATCGACCCGATCGATTTCGTCGCCCTCTACCGCCAGAAGGCGGCGGAGATGCAGGCCGCGCAAGGGGGCCAGCCGACGGTCGCGTAGGCGACGGCCGCGGGCCTACCCGCTCTCCGCGACCCGCCGCACCGCGTCGATCAGCACCCGCACCGCCACGTCCGCGTCGGCGGGCGTGATCGACTCGGCCGGGTTGTGGCTGATCCCGCCCTTGCAGCGCACGAACAGCATGGCGGCCGGGCACAGGCTCGCCATGGCGACGGCGTCGTGGCCGGCGCCGGAGGGCAGGCGCAGCGGCCGGACGCCCGCGGCGGCGACCGCCGCCTCCAAGGCGCCGGCGAGACCGGGATCCATCGGCGTCGCCGGGCTGTCCATGAAGGGGGCGATCGCGAGGGACACGTTGCGCCGCGCGGCGATCGCCCGGCAGGCGTCCTCGATGTCGGCGACGAGGTTCCGGCGCACCGCGTCGTCCGGCGCGCGCACGTCGAGGGTGAAGTCGACCCGGCCCGGGATCACGTTGATGGCCCCGGGCTGCACCTGCGCCACGCCGACCGTCGCCACCGTGTCGGTGCGGGCGGCGCCGAGACGCTCGACCGCCACCACCATCTCGGCGAGCGCCGCCAGCGCGTCGCGCCGCATCGCCATGGGGACGGTCCCCGCATGTCCGGCCTCGCCGACCACGTGCGCCCGTGCCCGGGTGATGCCGTTGATGGCGCTCACGATCCCGACCGGCAGGTCCTCGGCCTCGAGCACCGGCCCCTGCTCGATATGGACCTCGAGATAGCCGAGCGTCCGCTCCGGATCGCGGGCGAGGGCCGCGATGCCGTCCGGATCGCCGCCGAAGCCTTCCAGCGCCGCGCGCAGGGTGATCCCGTCCGCGTCGGCCCCGTCGAGCCAGTCGGGCCGATAGCGGCCGGCGAGCGCATACGAGGTCGAGAGGTTGGTCGGGAAGCGGACGTTCTCCTCGTCGCCGAAGGCCAGCACCTCCAGGGCGAAGGGCAGGCGCAGCCCCTGGCGCCGGATCTCCTCGACCGCCACGATCCCGGCGAGCAGCCCGAGCGGCCCGTCGTAGCGGCCCGCGTCCACCACGCTGTCGATGTGCGAGCCGATCAGGAGCGCCGGCCCGGGCGGGCCGAGGCGGCCGACCACGTTGCCGAGAGCGTCGATGCGGGCGTCGAGCCCGGCCTCGCGCATCAGTTCGAGGACGGCCTCCGCGGTTGCCCGGTGGGCCTTCGACAGGTAGAGCCGGGTCAGCCCCGGCCCGTCCGTGTGCCGGGCGAGGTCGTCGGCGAGGCCGACCAGCCGTTCGCCGAAGCCGCCCATCAGTAGGTCGCGCGCCCGCCCGACAGGTCGAACACCGCGCCGGTGGTGAAGGAATTTTCCGCCGAGCACAGCCAGGCCACCATGGCGGCCGCCTCGCGGGTCTCGAGGAAGCGCCCGCGCGGGATCTTGGAGAGCATGTAGTCGATGTGCTCCTGCGAGATCTGGTCGAAGATGCGGGTGCGCGCCGCCGCCGGGGTGATGGTGTTCACGGCGATGTCGTAGGCGGCGAGCTCCTTGCCGAGCGACTTGGTCAGGGCGATCACCGCCGCCTTGGAGGCCGAGTAGGGCGTGGCGTTGGGGTTGCCCTCCTTGCCGGCGATCGAGGCGATGGTGACGATGCGCCCGTAGTTCTGCGCGATCATCGAGGGGACCACCGCCCGGCAGCAATGGAAGGTGCCGTCGACGTTGATGCGCATGACGCGCTGCCAGGCGTCGAGGGGGTATTCCCAGGTCTTCTTGGTGGGCCCGGCGATGCCCGCGCTCGTCACCAGGATGTCGACCGGGCCGTGCACCCCTTCGAACGCCTTGGCGGCGTCGGTGACCGCGTCCGCGTCGGTGACGTCGACCGCGCGGGCGTGCACCGTGGCGCCGATCCCCTCCGCCGTCTCCCGGGCGAGGTCGCCGTCGAGGTCCCAGATCTCGACCGTGGCGCCGCTCGCCGCCAGGCGCTCGACGATCGCCTTGCCGATGCCCTGCGCGCCGCCGGTGACGATGGCCACGTGTCCGTTGAGGTCGATCTGGTTCATCGCAAACTCCCGCTCACGGCGCGGACCATAGCCCATCGCGGCCCGGGCGGAAGGGGTGGCGGCCCCGGTCGGGGCTTGCTAACACCGCCGCAGGCATCCTCTCGAAAGCGATCCCATGAACGACCTCGCCCGCACCATCGACCAGGCCTGGGAGAACCGGTCCGAGATCAACGCCGGCACAAGCGGCGCCGTGCGCGAGGCGGTCGAGGCGGCGCTCCTCCTCCTCGATTCCGGGCAGGCGCGGGTCGCCGAGAAGCGCAACGACTGGGTCGTCCACCAGTGGCTCAAGAAGGCGGTGCTGCTGTCGTTCCGGCTCGCCGACAACGGCATCCTCAAGGGTGGCCCCGGCGAGGCGGTGTGGTGGGACAAGGTGCCGTCGAAGTTCGACGGCTGGGGCGAGGCCGAGTTCCGGCGCGCCGGCTTCCGGGCGGTGCCGAACTGCGTCGTGCGCCGCGGCGCCTTCGTGGCCCCGGGGGCGGTGCTGATGCCCTCCTTCGTCAACATCGGCGCCTATGTGGGCGAGAACACCATGGTCGACACCTGGGCGACGGTCGGCTCCTGCGCCCAGATCGGGAAGAACGTGCACCTGTCCGGCGGCGTCGGCATCGGCGGGGTGCTCGAGCCGCTGCAGGCGAACCCGACCATCGTCGAGGACGACTGCTTCATCGGCGCCCGCTCGGAGGTGGTCGAGGGCGTGGTCGTCGGCCAGGGCTCGGTCCTGTCGATGGGCGTGTTCATCAGCGCCTCGACCAAGATCGTCGACCGCACCACGGGCGAGACCTTCGTCGGGCGCGTGCCGGCCTATTCGGTGGTGGTGCCCGGCACCATGCCGGGCAAGCCGCTGCCGGACGGCTCGCCGGGCCCGTCGCTCGCCTGCGCGGTGATCGTGAAGCGGGTCGACGCCCAGACCCGGTCGAAGACCAGCATCAACGAGCTCCTGCGCGACTGATGCCCTCGGTCCCCAGGGTGCCGCAGGACCCGGCGCGGGAGCCCGGGGACGCCCGCGCGCTCATGCTGTACGAGGCGAACAAGAAGTCGCTCCTCGTCTCCTACGTGCTGTGGTTCCTGATCGGCGCGCTCGGGGCGCACCGGTTCTACAACGGCCGGCCGGGCAGCGGCGCGCTGATGGCGCTCCTCTCGGTCGGCGGCTTCATGCTGCTCGGCGCCTTCGGCCTCGGCCTGATCCTGCTCGCGCCGGTGTGGATCTGGGTCGTCGTCGACGCCTTCCTGATCCCCGGCTGGGTCGCCGCCCACAACGACCGCCTCGCCCGCGAGCTCGCCGGCCCATGAGCCCGGCGACGCTCTACCTCTCGTTCGACGGCCGGCTCGACCGCTGGCGCTGGCTGCGGGCCGTCTCGGTCCTCGCCGCGGCCGTCGTCGCGACCTATCTCGGGACCTGGGTGCTGTTCCGCTACGGCCTGATCTCGGCCTTCGCCCGCGAGGCGAGCCGGGCCTTCGTCCAGATCGGGCTGCTCGTGCCCTGGTTCGCCCTCGACTGGAAGCGCTTCCAGGACCACGACATCCCCGGTCGCTGGGCGCTGCTGTGCCCGGCCCTCCTGATCTTCGGCCGGGTGCTCGAGTTGCCCGGGGTGCGGGTTCCGGCGCACGGGTTCTTCACGAGCCTGCTCGCCTGGCTCCAGCTCGCGGTGGCCTTGGCGCTCGCCTACCTGCTCGCCTGGCGCCGGGGCGTGCCGGGTCCGAACCGCTTCGGCCCGGACCCGCGGGCGCTGCCCGCCGGCGCCAAGGAGGCCCGATGATCCAAGACTCGCCGCTCGCCCTGACGCAGGCGCTGATCCGCTGCCCCTCGGTGACGCCGCACGAGGGCGGCGCCCTCGCCGTGCTGGCGCAGGTCCTCGGGGAGGCCGGCTTCGAGGTCCACCGGCCGGTCTTCTCCGCCCCCGGCACGCCGGACGTCGAGAACCTCTACGCCCGCTACGGCACCGGCCGGCCGCACCTCCTGTTCGCCGGCCACACCGACGTGGTGCCGCCGGGCGATCCGGCCCGCTGGCGCCACGACCCCTTTTCGGCGGTCGTCGACGGGGCCGAGCTGTTCGGCCGCGGGGCGGTCGACATGAAGGGCGGCGTCGCCTGCTCGGTCGCGGCGGCGCTGGCCTTCCTGCGCGACCGGCCCGGCTTCGCCGGCTCGATCGGCTTCCTGATCACCGGCGACGAGGAGGGGCCGGCGGTCAACGGCACGGTCAAGCTGCTCGCCTGGGCGCACGACCGCGGCGAACGCTTCGACCATTGCATCCTCGGCGAGCCGACGAGCCGGGCAGCGCTCGGCGACATGGTCAAGATCGGCCGGCGCGGCTCGCTCACCGGCCACGTGACGGTCCACGGCCGGCAGGGGCACGTCGCCTATCCGCACCTCGCCGACAATCCGATCATGGGCATGGTCCGGCTGGTCGCCGGGCTGAAGGCCGCGCCCCTCGACGAGGGCACGCCCCGGTTCGACGCCTCGAACCTCGAAATGACGACGCTCGACGTCTTGAACCCGGCCTCGAACGTGATCCCGGGCGAGGCGCGGGCGACCTTCAACATCCGCTTCAACGACCTTTGGACCCCAGAGACCCTGGAGGCGGAGGTCCGCCGCCGCCTCGCCGAGGCCGCCGGCAACGCGGTGCGGTGGGAGGCGCGGTTCGAGCCGACGAACGCGGTCTCGTTCTTCACCGAACCGGACAGCTTCGGCTTCCTCCTCGACGCCATCGCGGACGAGACCGGCCTCTCCCCCGCCCTGTCGACCACCGGCGGCACCTCAGACGCCCGCTTCATCAAGGACTATTGCCCAGTGGTCGAGTTCGGCCTCGCGGGGCAGACCATGCACCAGGTCGACGAGCGGGTCGCGGTCGCCGATCTCGACCGCCTCGCCGCCATCTACCGGCGCGCGCTCGAGCGCTATTTCGGGTAGTCGACCCCGACGAGGTAGAGGCCGGACGGCGGCGCCATCGGCCCGCAGCGGGTCCGGTCCCGGGCCTCGAGCGCCGCGCGCACGTCCGCGACGCGCCAGCGCCCGCACCCGGCGAGCATGATCGTGCCGACCATCGAGCGGACCTGGTGGTGCAGGAACGAGCGGGCCGAGGCCGAAATCCGGATCTCGTCGCCGGTGCGCGCCACGTCGAGGCGGTCGAGGGTGCGGACCGGGCCGCTCGCTTGGCATTCGGCGGCGCGGAAGGTCGAGAAGTCGTGCCGCCCGACCAGAATCTGTGCGGCCTCGTGCATGAGGCCGGCGTCGAGCGTCCACGGCACCGCCCAGACCCGGTTCGCGTCGAGCGCCGGCGGCGCGCGCCGATTGAGGATGCGGTAGAGGTAGTGCCGCGCCCGCGCCGAGGTGCGGGCGTTGAAGCTCTCCGGCACGATCTCCGCCGAGAGCACCGCCACCGGGGCGGGTCGCAGATGGGCGTTCGTCGCGTCCCGGACCGTGTCCGTGCGCCAGTCCTTGTCGAGGTCGCAATGGGCGACCTGGTGCGTGGCGTGGACGCCGGCGTCGGTGCGGCCGGCGCAGTGGACCCGCACCGCCTGCCCGCAGAAGCGCGCGATCGCCTCCTCGACCGCCTGCTGCACGCTTTCCTGCCCGGCCTGGCGCTGCCAGCCGCAGAAGGGGGTGCCGTCGTATTCGAGGACGAGCTTGTAGCGCGGCATTCAGGAAAGGCCCGCGAAGGCCGCAGGATAGCGCACCGGGCCGGCGGCCGCCCGGCCGCGCGCGGTGAGCGCGAGGCCTTGCAGCGCCGGGCCGTCGTAGGGGGTGCGCAGCCGCTCCGCCGCCGCGCGGGAGAAGCCGAAGCGGCCGTAGGTGGCGGGGTCGCCGAGCACCAGCACGAGGTCCTCCCCCGCCTCCGCGAGCCGGCGAAGGCCGTCCCCGACCAGGGCCGTGCCGATCCCCTGGCGCTGCCGGTCCGGCCGGACCGTGAGCGGCGCGAGGCCGGTTGCGCGCAGGGGCGCGTCGCAGGCGAGGCGGCAGAAGGCGACGTGCCCGACCGGCTCCCCGTCGATCGCCACGAGGGAGAGGACGAGATCGCCGTCCCGGCGCAGGGCCTCGACGAGGTCCGCCTCGGCCGCGCCGAGGGCGGCCCCGACGACGGCGCGGATCGCGGCGACGTCCTGCGGGCGCTCGGGCCGGATCGCGATCACGCGAGCCGGGTCCCCGGGGCGAGCCTCGCGCCGCGGAAGAATTCCTCGCCCAAGACCGGACCGCGGCCGGCGCGCTGGACCTGGAGCGGACGCACCGCGCCCTCGCCGCAGGCGACGGCCCCGTCCAGGAGGGTACCGGGCGCGCCGGAACCCTCGGCGAGCGCCGTGCGCAGGAGCTTGACCCGCTCCGGGCCCTTGCCGAGATCGGCCATGAAGAAGGCGCCGGGGAAGGGCGAGAGCCCGCGCACGTGGTCGTGGACGCGCCGGGCCGGCAGGGTCCAGTCGATCCGCGCCTCCTCGTTGGCGATCTTCTTCGCGTAGGTGACGCCCTCCGCCGGCTGCGGCGCGAAGGCGAGGGCGCCCCGCGACAGGGCGGCGAGGGCCCGCCCCATCAGGTCGGCCCCGAGCCGGGCGAGGCCGTCGTGCAGCTCGCCAGCCGTGGCGTCAGGACCGATCGGCACCCGCTCGACCATGGCGACGGGCCCGGTGTCGAGGCCCTCCTCCATCCTCATCACCGCGACCCCGGTCTCCCGGTCGCCGGCCATGATCGCCCGCTGGATCGGCGCGGCGCCGCGCCAGCGCGGCAAAAGCGAGGCGTGCAGGTTGAGGCAGCCGAAGGCGGGGGCGTCGAGGATCGCCTTCGGCAGGATCAGCCCGTAGGCGACCACCACCGCCACGTCGGCCTCGTGCCCGCGAAAAGCCGCCGCGGCGTCCTCGCCGCGCAGCGTCGCCGGCGTCAGCACCGGGATGCCGAAGCGCTCGGCCATGACCTGGACCGGCGAGGGCCGCAGTTCCATGCCCCGCCCGGCGGCGGCGGGGGCGCGGGTATAGGCGGCGACGACCGCGTGGCCCTGGCCGACGATCTCGGCCAGCGTCGGGACGGCGAAGTCCGGCGTCCCCATGAAGACGACGCGCAATCAGGCCTCCGCCTGCTCGCGCTTGGCCGCCTTGGCGAACTTCTTCACCACCCGCTCGCGCTTCAGCCGCGACAGGTGGTCGATGAACAGGACCCCGTCGATGTGGTCGAGCTCGTGCTGCACGCAGGTGGCGAGGAGCCCGTCCGCCTCCGCCTCGACCGTGTCCCCGTCGAGGGTGCGGTAGCGGAAGCGGATGCGCTCCGGCCGCTCGACCTCCTCGTAGTATTCGGGGATCGACAGGCAGCCCTCCTCGTAGGTGCGCTTCTCCTCCGAGCGCCAGGTGATCTCGGGATCGACCAGCACCATCGGCCTGCGCTCCTCCTCGGTCTTGCCGAGGTCGATGGTGACGAGCCGCTTCGGCACGCCGATCTGGATCGCCGCCAGCCCGATGCCGGGGGCGTCGTACATGGTCTCGAGCATGTCCGCCGCGAGCGCCCGGATTTCGGCGGTCACCGCGCCGACCGGCTCGGACTTCTGGCGCAGGCGCGGATCGGGCAGCACGACGAGGGGGCGGACGGCCATGGCGCAGCCGAGATAGGAGGTCGCACCGAACCGGTCAAATGCCTCCGTTCCCCCCGCGCCCACCCGTCGCCGCGCCACTCCCTCTCCCCGCCCAGCGGGGAGAGGGTCGGGCGAGGGGCCGGGGGAATAGGCGCCGGCCTCTCCGGCTCCCCTCTCCCCGCTCGCGGGGAGAGGGTCAGGGTGAGCACGCGCGCCCTCTCCGGCGACGCTCCTCCCCTCACCC
This sequence comes from Beijerinckiaceae bacterium, assembly GCA_035540795.1. GTDB lineage: Bacteria > Pseudomonadota > Alphaproteobacteria > Rhizobiales > Beijerinckiaceae > JAJKJG01. The sequence goes on from DATLFZ010000176.1 coordinate 8,116, forward strand.
TGTCGGCGCTGCAGCGCCCGGTGGGGCGCGATCCTTCTCCCGGCGGGAGAAGGTGGCGCGAAGCGCCGGATGAGGGGCGGACGGTGAC
>DATLFZ010000177.1:0-6421 GCA_035540795.1 Beijerinckiaceae bacterium
GTGCGCCGGCGCACCGCCGCTCCCTCTCTCCCGTGGTTCATAGGGACCAACGACGGCCCGCGGGGCCGCCAAGGGGAGAAATCCGATGACCCGCACCGCGACGCTTCTGACCATCGCCCTCCTGTCGAGCCTGGGCGCCTCCTTCCTCGTGCATGCCGCCGCACCGACCGCCGCGGCCGCGCCGGCGGCGCAGGAGCGGGTCGAGCAGGCCGTTCCGATCGCCGCCCTGACCTGCCCGCGCCAGGTGCGTGTCGTCTACCCGGCCTACGTGGCGCCGACCGCGTGCGCCCCGGCGCAGGCCCGCCGCGAGGGCTGACCCTAATCCGGTTGCGGCTCGTTCAGCACCTGCCCGAACCAGCCCTCGCCCCAATGGTCGATGTAGTCCGGCTTGAAGCCGGCGGCCTTGGCGAGGAGCGCCGGCTCCCGGATCGTGAGGAGCCGGTTCTCCAGCTCGATCATCCCCTTCGCGCGCATCTGCTGGAGGATGCGGTTGACGTAGGGGGTGGTGAGGCCGACGCAGTCGGCGATCTCCTGCTGGGTGAGGGGAAACGGCACCGCCGCGCCGATGCCGAGGCCGCGCAGGTGGAGCCGCCGGTCGAGCTCGAGCAGGAAATGGGCGACGCGCGGAAAAGCCGCCCGGCGGCCGAGATTGACCTCCCATTCGTGCAGGATCGCCCCTTCGAGGAGGGTCATCAGGAAGAGCGCGGCGGCGAGCCGGGGAAAGTCCCGCTGGATCTCCTGGAACTGCTCGAAGCTGAGCGTCGTGACGGTGCACGGGGTCAGCGCCGCCGTCGAGTGCAGGGCGTTCTTGTAGGCGAGGCACTCGATCCCGACCACGTCCCCCGGCAGGCGCAGGTTGAGGATCTGGCGGGTGCCGTCGCGGAGCTGCTTCGACTCCACGAGCCATCCGCTCGTGAGGAGGTGCAGGCTCCGGCAGGGCTTGCCTTCCACGATGAGCTTGCGGCGCGGCTCGATCTCCTCCCCGGCGCAGGTGATCCGGTCGAGATGCTCCCGTTCCTCCGCCGACAGGGAGAAGAGGCGCTCGAAGCTGCGGACGATGGCCGGCGGCCGGTGGAAGTCCATGGGTCCCTGCGCGTTCGACACGAGTGCGTTCCGACCCGACGGCCTGAAGCCGCCGGGACCTTGGGCCAACCGGGAAGCGCGGCGGGGGGTTCCGCCGCGTCAAGCCCGCGGCTGGGCGGGAAAGGGCTTGAGGTCGAGCGGCTTACGCTCGGAGGCGGTGAAAGAGGTAGAAGCCGGACAGGCGCACGGCCTGCCGCGCGGCGGCGGAGTCGAAGCCGGGCGGCGCCCGCGGGCCGTCCTCGGTCCGCCCGCCGTATTCCCAGCCGCGGCCGTCGACGAAGGCCGGCACGGCGCAGTCCTCGGGCACCGCGCAGACGAGGTCCGCCTCGCGCTTGCGCCGGAAGAGGTTGTAGGTGCGTGCCGTGCCGCCGGTCTTCATCTCTGCCCCCGTGTCGCCATGCGACCACGGGCCCCGACCCCGGTCAATCGCCCAGGTTGTTCTACCATCGCATGGTGCGGGTTCCCCAAGGGCCGCATGGACCTGCCGGCCACCTCCGGCGAAGGCCGATATTGACAACCGAATCCGCAGGCCGGATCACCACGGGGCCGCGGGCGAGGGGAGGGCGATGTTCAAGACCATTCTGGTGCCGGTCGATCTCGCCGAGACGGAAGCGTCCGCCCTCGCCATCGAGCGCGCGACGCAGCTCGCCGATGCCGGCGACGGCACCATCCGCCTCGTCTTCGTCCGCTCGATCATCCCGACCTCGTGGACCGAATACATCCCGCCCCATTTCGACGAGGCGCAGCAGAACGAGGCCGAGGAGAGGCTCGCCGCGATGGCGGCGACGATCCCGCTTCCCGCCGAGCGGGTCTCCTCCGTGGTGCAGATGGGCTCGGTCTACAGCGAGGTGCTGCAGGAGGCCGACCGCATCGCCGCCGACCTCGTCGTCATCGGATCGCACCGGCCGAGCATGACCACGTACCTGCTCGGCTCGAACGCCTCCACCATCGTGCGCCACGCCAAGTGCTCGGTCCTGGTGGTGCGGGCCTAGCCCTCGCGTTGACCGGTCACGCTCGTTCTCTTAAAAGAACGCCCGTCCGCTCTGCCGTACAAAATCCACGGAGACCCGCATGACCGACCGCCAGCCCGGCTTCAACACCCTCGCGATCCATGCGGGCGCCGCCCCCGACGCGGCGACCGGCGCCCGGGCGACGCCGATCTACCAGACCACGTCCTTCGTCTTCGACGACGTCGACCACGCCGCCTCCCTGTTCGGCCTGCAGGCCTTCGGCAACATCTACACCCGCATCGGCAACCCGACGAACGCCGTGCTCGAGGAGCGGGTGGCGGCCCTCGAGGGCGGCACGGCGGCGCTCGCGGTCGCCTCGGGCCACGCGGCCGAGTTCCTGTGCATGCACGCGCTGATGCAGCCCGGCGACGAGTTCGTGGCGGCGAAGAAGCTCTACGGCGGCTCGATCAACCAGTTCAACCACTCCTACAAGAACTTCGGCTGGACGGTGCGCTGGGCCGATTCCGACGAGCCGTCGACCTTCGAGGCGGCCATCAACGAGCGCACCAAGGCGATCTTCGTCGAGTCGATCGCCAATCCGGGCGGCGTCATCGTCGACCTGCAGGCGATCGGCGACATCGCCAAGCGGCACCGCATCCCGCTCATCGTCGACAACACCATGGCGACGCCGTACCTGACCCGCCCCTTCGAGTTCGGGGCCGACATCGTCGTGCATTCGGCGACGAAGTTTCTGGGCGGCCACGGCAACTCGATCGCCGGCCTGATCGTCGACGGCGGCTCGTTCGACTGGGCCGGCGACGAGCGTTTCCCCATGCTCTCCAAGCCGCGGCCCGAATACGGCGGCATGGTGCTCGGCGAGACTTTCGGCAATTTCGGTTTCGCCATCGCCTGCCGGGTGCTCGGCCTGCGCGACCTCGGCCCGGCTCTGTCGCCCTTCAACGCCTTCCTGATCCTCAACGGGATCGAGACCCTGCCGCTGCGCATGCAGCGCCATTGCGACAACACGCTGACGGTCGCGCGCCACCTCGCCGAGCACAAGGCGGTGACCTGGGTCAGCTATCCGGGCCTGCCGGGGGACCGCTACCACAACCTCGCCAAGCGCTACTGCCCGAAGGGCGCCGGGGCGGTCTTCACCTTCGGCCTGCAGGGCGGCTACGACGCGGGCGTGCGGCTCGTCTCGAACCTGAAGCTGTTCTCGCACCTCGCCAATATCGGCGACACCCGCTCGCTCGTGATCCACCCGGCCTCGACCACGCACCGCCAGCTCACCGACGAGCAGCGCATCCAGGCCGGCGCCGGGCCGGACGTGGTCCGCCTCTCGATCGGCCTCGAGGACCCGGAGGACCTCATCGCCGACCTCGACCAGGCGCTGGCGGCCTGAGCTCGGCCCCGTCAACGCCCGCGCAGGCCGAAGATCTCCCTCGCCTCGGCGGGGGTCGCCACGGCGAAGCCGGTGAGTTCGAGGATGGTCGCGGCGCGCTCGACGAGGGCGGCGTTGCTCGGGGCGAGCTGGCCGCGGTCGAGGTAGATGTTGTCCTCGAGCCCGACCCGGACGTTGCCGCCGAGGGCGGCGGCGACGGCGACCATCGAGAACTGCGCCCGCGAGATGCCGAAGCCGCTCCAGGCGGCGTTCTTGGGCAGCCGGTCGCGCATCTGGGCCATCGTCTCCGGCGTCGCCGGGGCGCCCCAGGGGATTCCCAGGCAGATCTGGAACAGGGGCGGTTCGACGACGTGGCCGTCGGCGATGAGGCGCTTGGCGAACTCGATATGGCCGAGTTCGAATACCTCGATCTCGGGCTTGGCGCCGGCTTCCTTGGCCCGGTCGGCCATGGCCCGCAGATGCGCCGGCGTGTTGACGAAGACCTGCTCGCCGAAATTGAGGGTGCCGACGTCGAGGGTGCAGATCTCGGGCCGCAGCGCCGTCACGTGCCGCGTGCGGTTCTCCGGGGTGGTCAGGGTGGTGCCGGGGGCCGCCTTCGCCGGCTCGTCCGGATCGGGCACGAAGCGGCCGCCGGCGCCGGTCGTGAGGTTGATCACCAGGTCGTCGTTCTCGCCCCGGATGCGCTCCACGACCTCGCGATAGAGGGTGAGGTCCATGCTGGGCCGGGTGGTCCTGGGATCGCGCACGTGGATGTGCACCACCGCCGCCCCCGCCTTGGCGGCGTCGAGCGCGGAGCGGGCGATCGCCTCCGGCGTGACCGGGACGGCCGGGTTCTTGCCCGGCGTGTCGGCCGAGCCGGTGACCGCGCAGGTGATCACGACTTTGCGGGACATGGATGCTCCTTCAGGCGGCGCCGCCGTCGAGGACGATGGTCTCGCCGGTCATGTACGCCGCCCCGGCGGCGAGGAACAGCATCGCCTCGGCGATGTCCTCCGGCGTGGCGAGGCGCCCGAGCAGCGTGCGTTCGAGGGTGGCGCGCTTGCGCGCCTCCGACCAGGGCTTCGTCCAGGGCGTGTCGACGAGCCCCGGCGCGACGGCGTTGACCCGCACCTCCGGGGCGAGGGCCCGGGCGAGCGAGCGGGTCAGGTTGACGATGCCGGCCTTGGCGGCGGCGTAGGCGATGCTGCTGCCGCGCCGCCCGAGCCCGGCGACCGAGGCGGTGTTGACGATGGCGCCCCGCGTCGCCTTGAGCGGGCCGGCGGCCGCCCTCGCACAGCGGAACGGGCCGACGAGGTTGGTGGACAGGATCGTGCCCCAAAAGTCCTCGGTCATGGCGTCGAGGTCGGCGAAGTCGATCGGCTCCCGGCTGACCGGGGTCGCGGCGTTGTTGATCAGCACGTCGAGGCGGCCGAGCCGGGCGACCGCCTCCGCCACCATCGCCTCCGCCTCCCCGGGCACGGCGACGTTGCCGGGCGCCGCGATCACCGCGCGGCCGGCTTCGCGCAGGTGCTCGACCGCCTCCGGCCCCCGCGGATCGTCGGGGAGGTGGTTGACCGCGACGCTCGCGCCGCAGCGCGCGAACAGCTCGACGGCGGCGAGCCCGATGCCGGAGGCGCCGCCGGTGACGAGCACCGCCTTGCCGGCGAGGTCCGCCGTGATCATGGGCGTGCTTCCGTCACAGGGCCGCCTGGCCGACGCTGAGGCCGCCGCAGACGTTGAGGGACTGCCCGGTGACGAAGCCGGCCTCCTCGGAGAGGAAGTAGGAAGCCGCCGCCGCCACGTCCTCCGGCGTGCCGATGCGCCCGACCGGCACCTGGGCAATCAGCGCCTTGGTCTGCGGGCTGTCGGCCGGGTTGCTGTCGCGGAAAAGCTCGGTCTCGATCGGGCCCGGCGCGATGGCGTTGACGGTGATGCCGTCGCGGGCGAGTTCGAGGGCCCAGGAGCGGGTGAAGCCGAGGACGCCGGCCTTGGTGGCGCTGTAGACGGAGCGGCCTTCCTTGCCGAGCGCCGCCCGGCTGCCGATGTTGACGATGCGGCCGAAGCCGCGCGCCCGCATGCCGGGCACCACCGCCTGCGTGCACAGGAGCAGCGCGCGCAAATTCACCGCGACCATGCGGTCGAAATCGGCGACCTCGACCCGCTCGACCGCGCCGACCCGGATCACGCCGGCATTGTTGACGAGGGCCGATATTTCGTGCCGCGCGACGACCTCGGCGAGGACGGCGCGGGTCGCCTCCGCGTCGGCGAGATCACACCGGTAGGTAGTGCCGGGAAAGGTCTCGGGGGCGGTGCGCGACAGGTTCACCACCGCCCAGCCGTCGCGGGCGAGGCGTTGCGCGACGGCGAGCCCTATGCCGCGGCTCGCGCCGGTGACGAGGGCGGTACGGCCCATGGCGATCCTCCGGGCCGCACTTTGCGCTGCGGGTGAGGGCTCCGCAACCTTCATTGACACCGGGCCGGGGCGGGGGTGAACTGTCCGGCACGGGCGGCCCGACCGCCCGAGAATTCGCCCCGCCCGAACGGGGACGATCCGGAGGAGACGCATGAACAGGATCAAGCAAGCCGCTTTCGCGGCCGTGGCGACGCTCATTGCCGGCCCGGCCCTCGCGCAAGGGAAGCTCCCGGCCGCCGTCGCCTGGACGGCCTACGACGTCGGCTCGGCCGGCTACAACCAGGCGGTGGCCATCGGCGGCGTGCTCAAGAACGAGCTCGGCATCAACCTGCGCGTGCTGCCCGGCAAGAACGACGTCTCCCGCCAGATCCCCCTGCGCGAGGGCAAGGTCCACTTCTCCGCCACCGGCCTCGGCGCGAGCTTCTTCGCGCAGGAGGGCATGTTCGAGTTCGGCGAGAAGGCCTGGGGACCGCAAGCGGTGCGCCTGCTGCTCGCCGCCAACGCGGATTCGAACCTGACCATCGGCGCCGCCAACGACGTCGGCATCAAGACCATCGCCGACCTGAAGGGCAAACGGGTGGCGTGGGTGGTCGG
>DATLFZ010000178.1:0-4604 GCA_035540795.1 Beijerinckiaceae bacterium
CCCCGACCGCCGCCCCGTAGCCGAGGCCGGCGGCGACGGTGTTGGCCGTCGAGACCGTGCGGGCGAGGCCGAGCGGGTCGTGCTTGGGCTTGCCCCGGGTCAGGAAGCGCACCCCGGCGGCGCCGTATGCAAGGAGGGCGGCGACCGCCTCGGGGCCGACCTGCGTCACCTCGTTGACCCTGACCGGCAGCACGTTGGCCGGAAGCCCGTCGCCGAAGCGGGCGAGCGCGTCGATCAGCGCCTCGCCGTGCTCGCCGTCGTGGAACAGGACGATGCCGTTCGCGCCGCCGGCGGCGCGATACGCCAGCATCAGCGCGCGCAGGCGCCGCACCAGGCTCTCGGCCGTGGGCAGCGCATAGGCGGCGGCGCCGGTCGGGCAGGCGGCGGCGCACTGGCCGCAGCCGGCACAGACATGCGGGTCGATCGCCACGTGGTCGCCGGCGGGCGCGATCGCCCCGGTCGGGCACAGGTCGAGGCAGCGCACGCAGCCGGTGATGCGCGAGCGGGAATGGGCGCACAACCCCTCGGAGAAGGCGATGAAGCGCGGCTTGTCGAACTCGCCGACGAGGTGGGACGCCTCGAAGATCAGGCGCTCGACCGCGGCGGGGTCGCGCGGATCGGCCCGCAGGTAGCCCGAGCGCAGGTCGTGGGCCGGGAAGAGCGGCGCTCCCCCCGTCAGATCGAGGACGAGGTCGCAGGTGGAGGTCGCGCCGTCGCGGCCGGGGCCGAAGGCGAGGGCGCGTCGGGACGAGGGCGCCGGCTGGGCGAAGTCGTCGATGCGCAGCTCGAAGGCGCCGAGATGGCCCTTGGCGCCGACGATCGAGCCGCGCAGGACCGGAAAATCCGTCGCCCGGGGCGGGGCGACCTCGCCGGGCCGGGTGAGGAGCACGGTGATGTCGAGGTGGTCGGCGAGGCGGCGCCCGACCTCGATTGCGGTCTCGTCGCGGCCGTAGACCAGCGTCACGCCCCGGCTCGTCATCGACACGAGGGAGACCGGCGGGGCGGTCTCCGCCGCCATGGCGAGGAGCGCCGCCATCTTTGGCCCGGCTCCGGCGGCGTCCTTCGACCAGCCGGCGGTCTCGCGGATGTTGGCCGTGAGGAGGCGCTCCTCCGCTTCCGTCTCGGCCGCGACCTCGGCGAAGAGCGGCGCCTCCTGCGTGCAGCCGACGGTCACGGGCGCGCCCGTGGCCAGCGCGTCGCGGAAGACGGCGAGGTCGCCCCGGCAGAGCTGGTTCGCGGTCCGCAGCGTCCCGCCGCAGGCGGAGAGCGCCTTCTCGTCGAGCGGCATGGTGCGCTCGCACGAGCAGGCGATGACGATCCGCTCCGGCTCACCCGCCGGCGCGATCGGCCTCTCCAGGGTCTGTGTCGCCATGGTCCTTCCCTAGGCGGCGGCGCCGCCGGAGGCGATTTGACGCCTCTCGCCTTCGTTGCAGGGTCCCATATAGTCCCTTTTCCTGCGAAAAGCGGCCTTGCCGCATGGTCGCAGCCCCGGAGACGCCGTTGCCGCTCGATCTGGCGAGGCCCAAGCTCGACCTGCCGCCCCCCTACACGCTCGTGACCCTGCGCGAGCGCGGCGACGCCTTTTCGCACGCGTGCCGCCTCGCGCCGGAGAACGGGGCCGGCACCTTCGTCCACGTGGGACGGTTCGACCTCCTCGAATTCGCGGTCGTGCTCGAGCCGGAGGAGCCCCTCGCCTTCGCCCGACGCGCCTTCTTCGCCGGCATGGTCGCGCTCGGCGACGCCATCGCGGCTCATTGCCCGCCTGAAAAACCGCTCGCATTCGCCTGGCCGGACACGATCTTCTTCGACGGCGCCGCCGATCACGGCGCCCGCCTCGGCTGGCCGGAAGGGCCGGAGGACGCGGTCCCCGACTGGCTCGTCTTCGGCGCGCAGCTCACCGCCGCGCGGGTCGGCATGAGCGAGGCGGGCCTCCTGCCGGGCTCGACCTCCCTCGAGGAGGAGGGTTTTGAGGAGACCCGGGCGGTCGCGGAGAGCTTCGCGCGCCACCTCATGGTCGCCTTCGACACCTGGCGCGAGAAGGGCTTTGCCCCCATCGCGCAGGAGTACCTGCGGCGGCTGACGGGCGGGGAGGGCGAGACCCGGCGCATCGACCCCAAGGGCGACCTCCTGGTCCAGGACGGAAAGGCGGCGCCGGTGCGCCGCGCCCTCGTCCCGGCCCTGAAGGAGGTCGCCTGGTTCGACGCCGAGCGCGGGGGCCCGAAGCTGTGAAGCTGCCCCGCACCCTGCGCCTCGATCCCTCCGACACGCTCGTCTTCGAGCGGGCGGCCGAGCCCGGCGAATGGGCCGTGACCGGCTCGTTCCTGTTCTGGGACGCGGACGTGCCGGCGCTGACCGGCAAGGCCCGGGCCGCCTTCCGGGCCGGCTTCGTCGGCGTGCGGTCCCTCGGCTTTTCGACCCTCGTCGTGGTGCAGGAGGCGGCGGAGGCCGAGCACGACGCCGCGGTCGAGGATCTCGCCCGCCACATCCACGCCCGCTTCGGCGCGCCCTCGCTCGACCACGCCCGCGCGGCGGCGCGGGAGGAGCTCGCTTTCGCCGCGTCCCTGTGCGACCACCCGGAGAACACGGTGCTCGCCATGCACCGCACCTTTGAGGACGGGCGCATCCGGGAGCAGTTCCGCTCTCTCCAGCCGCGGGAGCGCACGCCCGGGGCGGACCGGCTGCACGCGGCCGCGCGCGCGTTCGAGTTCGTCGAGGTCGACGAGCCCGAGGAGCGGGTCGACCTCCTCGGCCTGATGGGGAAGCGCTGAATGCCCGAGTTCTGGGTCTCGTCCGGGCACCACCTGACCCGTCGCGCCGAAGGCGGCGGGCTTCTGGTCACCGACGAGCTGCTCCTCGCCTATCTCGCCCGCCCCGAACTCGTGCCGCCGGAGGAGGCCTGCGCCGCCGAGCGCGCCCTGCACGGCACCCTCATAGAGGATCCCCGCCGGCCGGTCGCGCCGGAGGAGGTCGCCGCCCTCGCCGATCCGGACGCCCGCGAGAACTGGGAGGTGGTCCTGCGCTTCCGCGACCGGCTCCTGCGCGGCCCGACCGTCGAGGCGGTCTATCTCGACCTCGTCCGCAACGGCGTCGCCGGGCTGCCGGCCCTGTTCCTCGACCAGCTCGTCCACCTGATCCTGCGCAACGCGCTCGACGGCTGCGACGATCCTTACGTCCTGCGCGCGGCGGAGCTGTTCTTCCGGGCTCAGCGGGTCTCGTTCCACGAGGGCGCGGTGCTGCTGGCCGACGCGGAGGTGATCGAGGCCGAGGAGCGGGGGAGGGGGCGCTCGCCCCTCGTCGCCATGCTGGGCCAGGAGCCGGCGACCGAGCTCGACGTGCTGCGCGACGACAATGCCTGGACCTACTGGAGCCGCTCCGACGCCTTCACCATGGCCCTCGACATCGGCTCGAACCCGCGCAGCCGGGAGGGCCTCGCCCGGGCGGCGGAGGCCTTTCTGCGCCACCTCCTCCACGTGGACGCGGCGATCGAGCCGGTGGCGAAGATCGAAGACCGGGACTGGCGCTGGTTCGTCGGCCTCGACGCCGAGGCGACCCGGATCGGCAACGCGCTCTGGGCCGGGGAGGCCATCCCCGACGACGTGCGCGCGCGGGTGCTCGCCATGTTCCGCCTCGATTTCCGCGACACGACGAGGGTCGAGCCGCGCGTCGCGGGCCATCCGGTCTACCTCATCCTCGCCATGACGGCGGACCGGAACCTGCGCGTGAAGCCGCAGAACCTCGTCGCCGGCCTGCCCCTGCGGGCGGGCGCGCAGGCCGCCTGACATGACCGCGAACGCCCGCGAGGTCGGGATCCTGGTGGCGAAGCGCCGCCTCAAGGGACCCTGGGCGGACCACGCGTGGCAGCCCAAGGCCGTGCTGCCGGCCGCCCCCGAGACGACACCCTGGACCCGCCTCTACGGCGACGACGAGGAGGAGGTTTTCTACGCCGGCGCCCTCGAACTCGCCCTCCATCCGTCGGAGACCGGACACTACCGCGACAATCTCGCCTCGGAGCGGCCCTCCCTGTGGGTGACGCTCCGGCCCGTCGCCGAGGACATCCATGAACTCGGCATCGTCACCGCCGATCCCTATACGGGGGAGGGGCTGACGGAAGGCATGGGCGAGATTCTCGAAGCGGTGCCGATGCCGGCTGAGATCCGCGACTGGCTCGCCGCCTACGTGGAGGCCTTCCACGTCGAGCGGCAGTTCTTCAAGCGCAAGCGCGACCGCGCCGACCCGGAGGCGCTGGCCCGTCGCCCGCGGGTGCGGGAGGACGAATGAGCGAGGATTTCCTCTCGCGCTGGTCCCGGCGCAAGCGCGCGGCAACCGAGACCCCCGCGGAGGCGCCCGCGGCCGATGCGCCCGCGTCCGTTCCGATCGACGAGGCCGAGGCTGGGGAGCCCGCGCCGGCCGCCGAGGCGGAGATCACGGCCGAGGAGCTCGAACGGCTGCCGAAGCCGGAGGAGATCACCCTCGAGACCGATCTCACCGCCTTCTTCCGCAAGGGCGTGCCGCAGGCGCTGCGGAACGCGGTGCTGCGCCGGGCCTGGGCGCTCGATCCCGCCATCCGCGACTTCGTCTCCGAAGCCCGGGAATACGCCTACGAC
>DATLFZ010000179.1:0-4784 GCA_035540795.1 Beijerinckiaceae bacterium
ATTCATGGCCGGGTTCTAGTCGCTCCGCCCGGCCGAGGCAAAAGCCATCAGCCGAGCGGGATGGAATCGACCTCGACGGCGGCGAGGCCGCGCCCCGCGAGGGCCCGGCGCAACGGGGCGCGCAGGCCGGCGCCGCCGGTGAAGATCGCGAGGGCCTCCTCGGGTTCGGCCGTCGCCGCGGGCCCGAGGAGCTCGACCACCCGGCGCGCGACGCCGGGGACGGTGGCACGGGACTACACCCGCGGCCTGATCGAGGCCTATGCGGGCGGCTGCCGGGTCGCCCTCGTCGGCTCGCGCCGTCTCGCCGGCTTCGCCGAGGCGGAGCTCGAGGGCGTGCCGGCGGCGGACGCCGACATCCGGGACGAGATCGCGCCGTGCTTCGTCGAGGAGGGCGGGGCGCGCACGGACGCGGTCGTCCTCGCCTGCACCCACTACCCGCTCCTGCTGGCGCGCCTGCGTGACCTCGCCCCTTGGCCGGTCGCCTGGATCGACCCCGCCCCCGCGATCGCGCGTCGGGTGGTCGAGCTCCTCGGGCCTGCGGCGACGGCCGAACCCGAGGAAGCCCTCGCGATCTTCACCGGCGGCGCCGGCCTGCGCGCCCCGTTGCGGCGGGCCCTCGCGGCGCGCGGCCTCGCCGCCGTCGAGGTCGATTCCATCCCGCTCGGCTGACGGCTTTTGCCTCGGCCGGGCGGAGCGACTAGAACCCGGCCATGAATCAGGCCGAGGTCCCGACCAACGTCGCCGAGTGGACCGTGTCGGACCTCGCGGGGGCGCTCAAGCGCACCCTCGAGGACCGGTTCGGACACGTGCGGCTGCGCGGGGAGATTTCCAATTACCGCGGCCCCCATTCCTCCGGCCACGCCTATTTCTGCCTCAAGGACCAGAACGCCCGCATCGACGCGGTGATCTGGAAGACCGCCTTCAACCGCCTGCGCATCAAGCCGCAGGAGGGACTCGAGGTGGTGGCGACGGGGCGCATCACGACCTTTCCGGGCAAGTCGACCTACCAGATCGTCATCGACACGCTCGAGCCCGCCGGCATCGGCGCGCTCATGGCGCTCCTCGATGAGCGCAAGCGCCAGCTCGCCGCGCAGGGCCTGTTCGCGGCGGAGCGCAAGCGCGCCCTGCCGTTCCTGCCGCGGGTGATCGGCGTGGTGACCTCGCCGACCGGCGCCGTGATCCGGGACATCCTGCACCGGCTCGAGGACCGCTTCCCGCGGCACGTGCTCGTCTGGCCGGCCCGGGTCCAGGGCGACACCTGCGCGGCGGAGGTCGCCGCCGGCATCCGCGGCCTCGGCGCGCTGGGCCGGGGCATCCCCCGCCCCGACGTGATCATCGTCGCCCGCGGCGGCGGCTCGCTCGAGGATCTGTGGGGCTTCAACGACGAGCTCGTGGTGCGGGCCGCCGCCGAGAGCCCGGTCCCGGTGGTCTCGGCGGTGGGGCACGAGACCGACTGGACCCTCATCGACCTCGCGGCGGACGTGCGCGCGCCGACCCCGACCGGCGCCGCCGAGATGGTGGTTCCGGTCCGCTCCGAGCTCCTGGCGCAGCTCAACGGGATCGTCCGCCGCCACGGCGAATGCATGCTGCGCGGCCTCGAGCACCGGCGCACGGCCCTGCGCTCCGCCGCCCGCGCGCTGCCGACCCCGGAGGCGCTTCTCGCGAGTCGCCGCCAGCGGCTCGACCTCGCCACCGCGCGCCTGAAGCCGGCCCTCGCCCGCTCGGCCCGGGTGCAGGAGACCCGCCTCGTCGCGGTCGCGCGGCGGCTCGCCGCATGCTCGCCGGCGGCGCGCCTCGCCGGGCTGCGGGGCCGCTTCCACGCCGTCGACGACCGGCCCGAGCGGGCGCTCGCGCGCATCGCCGCGGCCAAGCGGGACGCCCTCCGGCGGGTCGCGGACAGGCTCGCCCCGGCTCTCGCCGGCCGCATCGAGCGGCGCCGCGACGCCCTCGCCGCCGTCCACAAGCTGTTCCTGAGCCTGGGGCACGCGGGCGTGCTCGCCCGGGGCTACGCCCTGGTCCGTGACGAGGCGGGAGCCCCGATCCGCAGTGCCGCCGCCGTCGGCCCCGGCCAGGCCCTCGCCATCGAGCTCGCCGACGGGACGGTTCGGGCGACGGCGGCCGGCGCCGCGCCGCCCCGGCGCAAGACGGGTCCGGCGGCGCCGCAGCCGAGCCTCTTCGAAACGTGAACGAATCGCCGGGCCGGCCTGGTTCATGAGCTTCCGCAAGGTCTTGCGGGCGCGCACGCAAAGTTTTCCCCGAAGTTCATGCGCCATCGCAACGCCCCGCGCGTTGCGTAACGGCAGGCGCTCCGGCATATTTTCGGACGTCGGCCGGGGTTGACGCCGCCGAGCCGCCGCGGAGCCGGATCCGGCCCGCGACAACGAAGGCGTCGGGGCAGGCAATCATGACCGAGACGCCGAAGGGCGGCCGGCGCGTTCTGGTCGTCGAAGACGAAGCCATCATCAGCCTGGCGCTCGCGGACACGCTCGAGGGCGCGGGCTACACCGTGGCCGGGCCGTTCGGCACCCGGTCCGAGACGCTGAGCTGGCTCGAGGCGAACACCCCGGACCTCGCCCTCCTCGACGTGAAGCTCAAGGACGGCTCGAGCGACGACATCGCCCGCGAGCTCGCCCAGCGGGGCGTGCCCTTCGTGGTCCAGTCCGGCCACCACCGGCAGCCCCAGGCCTCGCCGGAGTTGCGGCGGGCGCCCTGGCTCGAGAAGCCGACCCCGCAGGCGGACCTGCTCCAGATGCTCGGCAGCCTGCAGGCGGCCTGACCGCTTGAAGCCCGGGGCCGCGCTCCCTAATCAGGGGGTGCGAGGAGCCGGCATCCATGAACAGGTTCGAGCGCGGCGGGGGCGAGGCCACCGTCGAGTACCTCGACAGCAATCTCCGCGTCGTCCGGCCGGGGGCGTTCGTGCGCTGCGCCGTCACCGGCGAGGCGATCCCCCTCGATCAGGTCCGCTACTGGAGCGTCGAGCGCCAGGAGGCCTACGCCTCCCCCGAAGCGGTGCTCGAACGGCTCGGCCATGCCCACCGGCTGAAGCGCTGATGTACCAGCCGCCGCATTTCCGCGAGGAGCGCCTCGCCCTCCAGCACGCGCTCATCCGCCGCTTCCCGCTCGGGCTCCTCGTCAGCGCCGGCCCGTCCGGGCCGATGGCGAACCCCCTCCCGTTCGTGCTCGACGCGGACGCATCCCCGCGGGGTACCCTGCGTGGCCACCTCGCCCGGGCGAACCCGCAATGGCGGGAGCTCGCGGGCGAGGCGCTCGTCGTGTTCCAGGGCGCGGACGGCTACGTCACCCCGTCCTGGTATGCGACCAAGCGCGAGACCGGCAAGGTCGTGCCGACCTGGAACTACGTCATGGTCCAGGCGCGCGGGCCCGTCCGGGTGATCGAGGACGAAGGCTGGCTGCGCGAGCAGATCGAGGCCCTGACCCGCATGCAGGAGGGCGCCCGCACCGAGCCCTGGGCCGTCGACGACGCCCCCGCGCCGTTCGTCGCCGCCCAGATCCGGGGCATCGTCGGCATCGAGATCGAGATCGCCCGGATCGAGGGCAAGTGGAAGGTGAGCCAGAACCGGCCGGAGGCGGACCGGCGCGGCGTCGCCGCGGGCCTGCGGGCGGAGCCGGACGGCGACGCCATGGCCGAGCTCGTCGAAACCTTCGGCGGCTTGCGGGATTGATCCGGGCTCGCCAGAGTTCCCCGATGTTCCTCGAGCTGCGCGTCCTCCACTTCGAAGACCTGTCGGTCGGCATGGCCGAGACCCTGACGAAGACGATCTCGTCCTCGGACGTGGTCGGCTTCGCCGAGGTGACCGGCGACCGCAATCCCATCCACCTGTCGGAACATTTCGCCGCCCGGACCCCGTTCGGCACCCGTATCGCCCACGGGCTCTACACCGCGAGCCTGATCTCGGCCGTGCTCGGCACCCGGCTGCCCGGGCCCGGGGCGGTCTACATCAGTCAGACCCTCAATTTCCGCGCGCCCGTGCGCATCGGCGACACGGTCGAGGTGAAGGTCACCGTCGCCGAACTGATCCCGGAGCGCCGGCGCGCCCGCCTCGTCTGCACCTGCCGGGTCGGCGAGGAGGTCGTGCTCGACGGGGAGGCGCTCGTGAAGGTACCGAGCTCAGACGCCGAGCGGGGCTGAGCGGCGCAAGAGCGCCCGGACGGGCCCGTCGTCCTCGAAGGCGAGGGCGACCGGCACGGCGGCGATCTCCTGCGCCAGGACGGGCTCGCGCCGGGCGATGCGCACCAGGTCCTTCTCGGTCGTCACCGGGAGGAGGCCCGCCTGCCCCGCCCGGGCGACCAGGTCGCGGATCTCCTGCGCCGAGAACGGGTGGTGGTCGGGAAAGCCGACCCGCTCGACGAGCTCGGCGCCGCATTCGGCGACGGTGTCGAAGAACTTTTGCGGCCGTCCGATCCCGGCGAAGGCGAGGACGCGGCGCTCGTCGAGGTGGGCGGCCGTCGCCGGATCGGGCACGAGCCGGGCCGGCAGGACGGGCAGGCCGCGCTCCCGCGCCGTCGCGGCGAGCGCCGCGCCGGGAGGGCCCGGCCCGATCACGACCAGGGCGTCGACGAGGGGCCATTGCGCCGCGAGCGGCGCCCGCAGGGGCCCGGCGGGGTGGCACAGGCCGTTGCCGATCCCGGTCGCGCCGTCGACCACGGCGAAGGCGAGGTCCTTCGCAAGCGACGGGTTCTGCAGGCCGTCGTCGCCCGCGACCGGGTCGCCGGCGACGACGGTCGGCGCCGTGCGGGCGAGGAGGAGGGACTCGTCCCCGACG
>DATLFZ010000180.1:0-8236 GCA_035540795.1 Beijerinckiaceae bacterium
GCGACAAGGCGGTCGGGATCTCGAACAGGCCGGCGAGCGCCAGCATCCACGCGAGCACCGCCGCCCCCGCATAGGCCGAACCGAACAGGAAGAACGGCCGGAAGCCGTAGGACAGGAGGGCCGGACCGGCGTCGCGGGGGCTCATGCGGGTCTCCTTCAGGCGGGGCGGAAGGCGCGCACCACGTCCGGGTTCGTGTCGAGGCGCGCCGCGCCGATCAGGTCGAGGCAGTAGGGAACGGCCGGGAACACGGCGAAAAGCGTGGTGCGGATCGAGGACGGCTTGCCGGGCAGGTTGATCACCAGCGCCTTGCCGCGGATGCCGGCGGTCTGGCGCGACAGGATCGCGGTCGGCACCTGTTCGAGGCTCTTCGCCCGCATCAGCTCGCCGAAGCCGGGCATCATCTTCTCGCAGGCGGCCTGCGTCGCCTCCGGGGTGAGGTCGCGGGGCGCGGGGCCGGTGCCGCCCGTGGTCAGGACGAGGTCGCAGCGCGCCTCGTCGACGAGGGCGACGATGGCCTCACGGACGCTGTCGATGCCGTCCGGCACGATGCGGGCGACCGGCTCCCAGGGCGAGGCGAGGATCGCGCGCAGGCTCGCGGCGATGGCGGGCCCGCTTTCGTCGGCGTAGACGCCGGCGCTCGCCCGGTCGGACACGGTGAGGATGCCGATGCGGGCCATGTCAGAACCGGTCGGCGCGGATCACCTCGGCGTCGAGCACGCTGACGATGCCGATGTGCTTTTCGACGATGAGGTCGTTGATCTCGCGCAGGAGCGGCCCGATGCGGCTCTCGTCGACGATCGAGGTGATCATCACCATCCGGCCGATCTCGCCCAAAAATCCCTGGCTCGTCCACTTGCCGCGGCGGCCGCGGCCGGCGAGGGCCGGCAGGACCGTGTAGCCGCCGACGCCCGCCCGATCGAGGAGGTCGAGGGTGCGATTGAGGACGGGGCCCTCGACGACGAGCTCGATGCGCTTCTTCTTGTGGGTCTGCATGGGTCAGCTGCCGATGCGCTGGGCGAGGCCGACATAGATCGGGATGCCGAGCGCGAGGTTGAACGGGAAGGTCACGCCGAGGGACAGGGTGAGGTAGTTGCAAGGGTCGGCCTCGGGCAGGGCGAGGCGCATGGCCGCCGGCACCGCGATGTACGAGGCGGAGGCGGAGAGCGTGATCAGGAGCGCGGTGCCGCCGACCGAGAGGCCGAGCGCGAGGGCGAGCGTGCCGGCGAGGCCGGCGGAGATGAGCGGCATGTAGATGCCGAAGGCGAGCACGGGCAGGCGCAGGTTGCCGGCGCCCGCGCGCAGGCCGCGCCCGGCGGCGAGGCCCATGTCGAGCAGGAACAGGCACAGGATGCCGCGGAAGGGGTCGATGACGAAGGCGGAGATCATCTCCATGCCGGACGGGCCGGTGGCCCAGCCGATCAGGAAGGCGCCGCTCAGCATGACGACGGAGCCGTTGAGGCCGACCTCGCGCAGGAGCGGTCCGAGCCCTTCGCGCTTGGCGCCGTCCGGCGGCTTCGCCCGGCGGGCGAGGAGGAGCGCGGTGACGATCGCCGGCATCTCCATCACCGCGGCGACGGCGACGAGATAGCCCTCGTAGGGGAGGCCGAGCAGCGACAGGGTCTGCGTCGCCGCGACGAAGGTGACGATCGAGATCGAGCCGTAATGGGCCGCGATGGCGGCGGCGTCGTAGGATTTGAGCGCCGTCGTCGCCCGCAGGGCGGCGTAGCCGATCAGCGGGATCAGCGCCGACAGGAACACGCCGGCGGCGAGCAGCAGGAAGACCTTTTGGTCGAGGCCGTTCTTGGCCATCTCGACCCCGCCTTTGAAGCCGATCGCCATCATCAGGTAGAGGGCGAGCGTCTTGGCGATCGCCTCCGGCACGAACAGGTCGGAACGGGCGAGGGCGGCCACGAGCCCGAGGGCGAAGAACAGCACCATCGGGGTGACGAGATTGGCGGCGGCGAGCTGGAGCATGGGAGCGCTTTCGGGCACGACGTCCCCGTCCCCCCTCGCGGGAGGCGCCGGATTCGCGCGGGCGAAACCTCTCTAGTGGTGGTGGCCGCAGGCCGAGGCGGCGGGACGCGGCGCGAGGGCGAACTCGATCATCCTGCGCAGGCACACGGTGCCGGGCTCGGTGGTCTGGCCCATGACGCCGATGAGCGAGACCCAGTCGTCGTCGCTCGCCTGCGTCGTGAAGGTCTGGACCGCGTCCGCGGCGAACTCGCCCGGCGTGACTTCGCGGGCGGCGGCGGCCTCCTGGACGCGGGCGATCAGCGCGAGGTCGCCGGCGGCGAGGAGCGCCTCGGTCGCCACCGCCTCGTCCTCGAGCCGTTCGATGATGTCCCCGAGAAGCATCTTGTCCTCCGTCAATGGACGTTGAGGTGCTGCGGCGCCGGGACCTCGATCCCTTCGATCCGGCAGCCGGCGAGGAGGCGGGCGACCCATTGCGCGCTCGCGCGCCGGCGCACCGCGTCGGCGAGGTAGGCGGCGATGCGCTCGCGCACGAGCTCGAACGGGAGCTGGCGCCCCTCGATCTTGCGGTCGAGGCGGATCACGTGGATCCCGTAGGGGGTCTCGACCGGCTCCGAGAGCGTGCCGGGCGCCATCCGGCGCAGGGCGGCCTCGAAGGCGGGGGTCGTCTGGCCGGCCCCGACCTGGCCGAGATTGCCGCCGGTCTTGGCCGACGGGCAGGCGGAGACGAGCCTGGCGAGGTCCGCGAAGCATTCGGGCGCCTGCGCCAGCTCCTCGATCAGGGCGCGGGCCTGGAGCCGGGCCGCGTCCCGGGCGGCGGCGTCGTCCGCCGGGGCCGGGATCAGGATGTGGGCCGCCTCGTAGAGGTCGCCGGAGCGGAATCGGGCGAGGTTGCGCTCGTAGTAGCGGCGGCACTCCTCCTCGCTCGGCGCCGGCACCGCGACCTCGCTGTCGACGAGGGCGCGCATGCGGGCCTCCTCCGGCGTCTCCCGGCGCTCGCCCTCGACGAGGGGCTCGGCCTCGATGCCGCGGCGCCTCACCTCCTGCGCCAGGGCCTCGCGCACCACGAGGGCGAGGGCGGCCTCCTTCCAGGCCGCGGCCGGCGAGGCGGCGGGGTGGTTCTGCACCTCCCGCGAGATCATGGCGCGGGAGATGACGACGCCGTTGACCTTGATCGGCTTGCGCGGCGCGTTCGGGATGGTCTGGATCGAGCAGGCGGACATCGGGGGAGACTTTCCGTGAAGGTCGTCATCCTCGGGCGGAGCCGAAGACGGGGACCCGGGGATCGCTTGGGGATCCCCGGGTCGCCGCCGTGCGGCGCCCGGGGACGACGGTGGCGGTGAGGAGCGGGACCCTCACTCCGCGGGCTGCGGGGCGGCCTGGCCGACCGGGCGGACCCGGGTCGGGGCGCCCGCGGCGGCGGGGCGGCGCACGTCGCGCTCGACCGGCTTCTTGGTGCGCACGATCTGGTAGCCCTTGCGGCCGAGATACCAGACGGGCGCCGACCAGATGTGGACGAGGCGGGTGAACGGGAACACGAGGAAGATCGTCATCCCGAGGAACAGGTGCGCCTTGAAGATCGGGTGCACGTCCGCGATCACCGCCGAGACGCCGGGCTGGAGCACCAGGATGCCCTGCGCCCAGGTCATGAACTTGACCATCTCGTGCCCGTCCATGTGGCCGAGCGACAGCGGGATCGTCGCGAGCCCGAGCAGGAGCTGGGCGAAGATGATCAGCAGGATCGCCGTGTCGCCGAAGCTCGAGGTGGCGCGGATGCGCTCGTCGAACAGGCGCCGGTGGGCGAGGAGCGAGATGCCGACGAGGGTCACGAGCCCGGCGAGGCCGCCGACGACGATCGCCATGCCCTGCTTGAAGCCGTGCCCGATGCCGAGCGCGTCGAAGATCGCGATCGGGGTCAGGAGCCCGACCAGGTGACCGAAGAAGATCACCAGGATGCCGCCGTGGAACAGGGTCGAGCCCCAGACGAGCTGCTTGCGGCGCAGGAGCTGGCTCGAGCTCGCCTTCCAGGTGTACTGCTCCCGGTCGAACCGCACGAGCGATCCGACCAGGAAAACCGTCAGGCAGAGATAGGGATACCAGCCGAAGAAGACGTGGTTGAGGGTCGACATCGGACCTCTCCTCAGGCGTGAACGGACGAACGGGTGATGATCGTGCGCGGACCCCGCAGGGGCTCCACGCCGGGGGCGGGACGGCGGGCCTGGCGGATCTTGGCCGACAGGCTGTCGACGCCGCAGTCGGCGAGCGCCGCGCCGGGGCCGAAGGTGACCTGCTCCTCCTCCCAGACCGCGTCGAGGGCCTCGAGGTCGTCCGGATCGACGTCGGCGACCTCGGCGAGCGCCGCGAAGGCCTGCGCGTCGGGCTCGGCCTCGGCGACCGCCAGGACGGCCCGAAGGACCGCCGCATACGGCGTCTTGCGGCCCTCCGCCCGCTCGGCGAGGGCGGCGATCACGTGCGCCGGTTCGGCGAGCGTCGCCCGCGCCTCGTCGGCCGGGAGCAGGGAGGCGTATTCGAGGAACAGCGGCAGGTAGTCCGGCAGCTCGCTCGCGTCGATCTCGAGGCCCGCGGC
This sequence comes from Beijerinckiaceae bacterium, assembly GCA_035540795.1. Taxonomy (GTDB): domain Bacteria; phylum Pseudomonadota; class Alphaproteobacteria; order Rhizobiales; family Beijerinckiaceae; genus JAJKJG01. The sequence continues at coordinate 4,560 of DATLFZ010000180.1, forward strand.
GAGATAGACCTTCTGCAGGTCGACCATCGCCTGACCCCGGTCCCGGCTCTCCCCGTGCACGTGCTCGAAGAGGTGCAGGGAGAGGATCCGGGTGCGGTCGAACAGGAGGACGTAGGCCTCCTGCAGGTCGAACAGGTCCTCCGTGGCGAGGCTCTCGAGCAGGGGCTCGAGGGCGGCCCGCTCGGCCGGGCCGAGGACGCCCTCGGCCGCGATCGTGGCGCGGATCTCGGGGACGGCGGCGCACAGCTCCGCCGTCGGGTAGGTGAGGAGCGCGGACAGCGCCTTCAGGGTGCGCATCACGCGACCTCCATCGGGTTCTTGGCCTTCTTCGGGGTGCCGAACAGGCTCGTCTTCGTGGAGCCGTCCGAGCAGCCGTTGCCGAAGGAGAAGCCGCACGAGCCGCGAAGCTCGTAGGCGTCCTCGACCGAGAGCTCCCGGTGGCTGGTGGGGATGACGAAGCGATCCTCGTAGTTCGCGATCGCCATCACCTTGTACATCTCCTCGACCTGCAGGCCGGTGAGGCCGACCTTGCGGGCGAGGCCCTCGTCGACGACGCCGTCGATGGTCTTGGCGCGCATGTAGGCCCGCATGGCGAGCATGCGCTCGAGGCCCTCGACGACCGGCTCTTCCTTGCCGGCGGTGAGGAGGTTGGCGAGGTAGCGCACCGGGATGCGCAGCGAGCGCACGTCCGGCATCTCGCCGTCGACGCCGATCTTGCCGGCCTCCGCGGCCGACTGGATCGGCGACAGCGGCGGCACGTACCAGACCATCGGCAGGGTGCGGTACTCGGGGTGGAGCGGGAAGGCGACCTTCCACTCCATCGCCATCTTGTAGACGGGCGAGCGCCGGGCCGCCTCGAGCCAGGCCTCCGGCACGCCGTCGAGCCGCGCCTCCTCGATCACCCGCGGATCGTTGGGGTCGAGGAACACGCCGAGCTGGGCCTCGTAGAGGTCCTGCTCGTTCTCGGTGGCGGCCGCGGCCTCGATCCGGTCGGCGTCGTAGAGCACCACGCCGAGGTAGCGGATGCGCCCGACGCAGGTTTCCGAGCACACCGTCGGCATGCCGGCCTCCAGGCGCGGGAAGCACATCGTGCACTTCTCGGACTTACCCGAAGACCAGTTGTAGTAGATCTTCTTGTAGGGGCAGCCCGAGACGCACATGCGCCAGCCGCGGCACTTGTCCTGGTCGATGAGGACGACGCCGTCCTCCTCGCGCTTGTAGATCGCGCCGGACGGGCACGAGGCGACGCAGGCCGGGTTGAGGCAGTGCTCGCACAACCGCGGCAGGTACATCATGAAGGTGTTCTCGAACTGCCCGTACATCTCCTTCTGGACGCCCTCGAAATTGGCGTCCTTGGAACGCTTCGAGAACTCGCCCGAGAGGATCTCCTCCCAGTTCGGGCCCCACTCGATCTTCTCCATCCGCTCGCCGGTGATCTTCGAGCGCGGGCGGGCGGTCGGGAAGGCCTGGACCTCCGGCGCCTTGGCCAGGTGCTCGTAGTCGAAGTCGAACGGCTCGTAGTAGTCGTCGATCTCCGGCAGGTCCGGGTTGGCGAAGATCTTCGACAACACCCGCCACTTCGAGCCGATGCGGGGCTCGAGCGAGCCGTCGTGCTTGCGCCGCCAGCCGCCCTTCCACTTGGCCTGGTTCTCCCACTCCTTGGGATAGCCGATGCCGGGCTTCGTCTCGACGTTGTTGAACCAGGCGTATTCCATGCCTTCCCGGTTCGTCCAGACGTTCTTGCAGGTCACCGAGCAGGTATGGCACCCGATGCACTTGTCGAGGTTCAAGACCATCGCGATCTGAGCGCGGACTTTCATCGTTCTGTCCCCCTTACTCGGCGGCCTGAAGGGCGGGGCCGGTCGCGCCGGCCCGATCGTCGAGGGGCCGCTCGAGCCAATCGACCTTCCTCATCTTGCGGACGACGACGAACTCGTCGCGGTTGCAGCCCACGGTCCCGTAGTAGTTGAAGCCGTAGGATTGCTGCGCGTAGCCGCCGATCATGTGCGTGGGCTTGAGCACCGCGCGGGTGACGGAGTTGTGGATGCCGCCGCGCTGCCCGGTGATCTCGGAGCCCGGCGTGTTCACGATCTTCTCCTGCGCATGGTACATCATGCACATGCCGTCCTTGACCCGTTGCGAGACCACCGCGCGCGCCGAGATCGCCCCGTTCACGTTGTAGATCTCGATCCAGTCGTTGTCGGCGATGCCGGCCTTCCCGGCGTCGTTCTCGCTGATCCAGACCACCGGGCCGCCGCGATTGAGCGTCAGCATCATGAGGTTGTCCGAATACGTGGAGTGGATGCCCCATTTCTGGTGCGGCGTGATGAAGTTCAGGACGACTTCCTTCTCGCCGTTGGGCACCCGGCCCTGGATCGGATCGATGGTCTTGAGGTCGATGGGCGGCCGGTACAGGCAGAAGCCCTCGCCGAAGGCCCGCATCCACAGGTGATCCTGGTAGAGCTGCTGGCGACCGGTCAGCGTCCGCCACGGGATGAGCTCGTGGACGTTCGTGTAGCCGGCGTTGTAGCAGACCTTCTCGGATTCGAGCCCCGACCAGATCGGCGACGAGATGATCTTGCGCGGTTGCGCGACCACGTCGCGGAACCGGATCTTCTCGTCCTCCTTCGGCAAGGCGAGGTGGGCGTGCTCGCGGCCGGTGGTCTTGCCGAGCGCCTCCCAGGCCTTGACGGCGACCTCGCCGTTGGTCTCCGGCGCCAGCATGAGGAGCACCTCGCAGGCGTCGATGGCGGTCTCGATCCTGGCGAGGCCCTTGGTCGGCCCCTCCTCCTTGACGGTGCCGTTCAGCTCCTTGAGCAGCTCGACCTCGTGCTCGGTGTTCCAGCTCATGCCCTTGCCGCCGTTGCCGACCTTGGTCATGAGCGGCCCGAGCGCCGTGAAGCGCTTGTAGAGGTTGGGATAGTCCCGCTCCACGAGCGTCACCTGCGGCATGGTCTTGCCGGGGATCGGGTCGATGGCGCCGGTCTTCCAGTCCTTGACGTCGAAGGGTTGGGCGATCTCGCCGGGCGTGTCGTGCAGGATCGGGGTGAGCACCACGTCCTTCTCGACGCCGAGCACCTCGGGGGCGACCTCGGAGAAGGTCCGCGCGAGGCCCTTGTAGATGTCCCAGTCAGAGCGCGCCTCCCAGACCGGATCCACGGCCGCCGTGAGCGGGTGGATGAAGGGGTGCATATCGGACGTGTTGAGGTCGTCCTTCTCGTACCAGGTGGCGGTCGGCAGGACGATGTCCGAGTAGACGCAGGTCGTGGACATGCGGAAGTCGAGCGTGACCAGGAGGTCGAGCTTTCCTTCCGGCGCTTCGTCGTGCCAGACGACTTCCTTGGACTTTTGCTTGCCTTCGGCCCCGAGGTCCTTGCCGAGCACGCCGTGGCTGGTGCCGAGCAGGTGCTTGAGGAAGTATTCGTGGCCCTTGCCGGAGGAGCCGAGCAGGTTCGAGCGCCAGACGAAGAGGTTGCGCGGCCAGTTCTTCGGGTCGTCCGGGTCCTCGCAGGAGAGCTTGAGCTCGCCCGTCTTCAGAGCTTTCGCCACGTAGTCCTTGGCCTCGATGCCCGCCTCGGCGACCTTGCGGCCGACCTCCAGCGGGTTGGTCTGCAATTGCGGCGCGGAGGGCAGCCAGCCCATGCGCTCGGCGCGGATGTTGTAGTCGATGATCGCCC
>DATLFZ010000181.1:0-8017 GCA_035540795.1 Beijerinckiaceae bacterium
GCTGCGACATTCTGACAAGGGGCTGAAGTAACTCGGTTTTTCTGGCTTAACTGGATCACGGGCAGTTAAGGTGGAAAGAGACGGCGAGCCCTCAGAGACCAGAAAGGGGTGCGCCGGCTGTCTCCGCAGTAAAGCCACAACCCGCAAACCTCCGGCAATTACGAGGTTTTTCCGGCGGAGCCCCCGCGCCCGACAGTTTCGAAGAAGGTGTTGGCGGAGGGAGAGGGATTCGAACCCTCGATACGGTTTCCCGTATACACGCGTTCCAGGCGTGCGCCTTCAACCACTCGGCCACCCCTCCGTCGCATCGAGCCGGGTCCGGCGAGGCCGGGGCGGCGCGCTCCGGGGGAGGCGCCCGCGCTCGAAGCCGCGGCCGCCGTTCGTCGCGGCCTTGCGCCGGCGCGGCGCCGGCGCCGTGGTCGGGGTGATGTATTCGCGCACGGCGTCCGGCGCAAGCGGCGGTCCGGCGCTGACCGGCAGGGCGGCGGCACCGGGCGGCGTGAATTCGAAACCTCCGCGCGCTATGGAAGGCCCGGGAGGCGGCCATGCGGGCCTTCGGGCTCTACACCCACATCGCGAAGAACCGGCGCCGCTCGGCGGTCCTGCTCGCCGGGCTGTTCTTCCTCGTCTATCTCGTCGCCTACGCGGTTGCGGTGATGGTGCACGCCCTCGACGCGGGCGAGCCCGACCTCGGCCCGATCCTGCGCGGGGCGCTCGCCGACATGATCTGGCTCGCCCCGATCGCCACCGTCGCGGCGGGCCTGTGGATCCTGATCGCCTACCGGATCAACCACCACCTCGTCGACCGGCTGACCGGGGCGGCGGGGCTCGAGCGCAGCGACGCCCCGCGCCTCTACGACCTCCTCGAGGCGCTGTGCATCTCCCGCGGCATGGCGGTGCCGCGCCTCAAGATCCTCGAGACGCCGGCGCTCAACGCCTATGCCAGCGGCCTGAACCCGAAGCAGTACGGGATCACGGTCACCCGCGGGCTCCTGGAAGCCCTCGACGACGCGGAGCTCGAGGCGGTGCTCGCCCACGAGCTCACCCACATCCGCAACGAGGACGCGCGCATGATGGTGATCGCCGTGGTGGTCGCGGGCGCCGTGTCCCTCTTCGCGGAGCTCGTCTTCCGCGGCGTGATCCGGCCGGGGCGGATCACCTGGCGCGGCGGAAGCGGCGGCAACCGGCGCGGCGGCGGGGCCGGGCTCGCCATCCTGGTGGCGCTCGCCCTGATCGCGCTCGCCTGGCTCCTCTCCCTCGTCATCCGCTTCGCCCTGTCGCGCTCGCGGGAATACCTCGCCGATTCGGGCGCGGTGGAGCTCACCAAGAACCCGGACGCCATGATCTCTGCCCTCCTCAAGATCCAGGGCCGCAGCCGGATGGAGGGGGTGCCCTCGGGCATCATGGAGATGTGCATCGACTACCCCCGCCAGGGCTTTTCCGACATCTTCGCCACCCACCCGCCGATCGAGCGCCGGGTCGACGCCCTCGTGCGCTATGCCGGGGGCCGGCTGCCCCCGCCCGAGCCTCCCGCACTGCCGGAGCCGCCCGAGCCCGGTCCGGAGCCTCCGGCGGGGCCGTGGGGCGAGCGGCCGCAGGCCTGATCGGCCATGATTCCGACGCGCCGACGCGACAAGCTCTTCCGCACGATGGATGCGCCATGAACTTCGACCGACGCCTCACCCCCCTTCGGCCCGACCTCGCCGACGAGCGCCTGCGCGGCCGGGTCGACGCGCCCCGCTTCGTCCCGGGGACCCTGAAGCGGGTGCGGGCGGCGGTCGCGCCCCTGCGCGGCCGGCCCTCCCCCGATGCCTCCCTCGACACCGAGGCGCTGATGGGCGAGGCGGTCACGGTGTTCGACGAGCACGAGGGCTGGGCCTGGGGCCAGCTCGCCCGCGACGGCTATGTCGGCTACCTCCCGGCCGAGGCACTGGGTGCGGCCGAACCCGCGCCAACGCACCGGGTCCGGAGCTTGCGCACCTTCGTGTATCCGGGCCCGAACCTGCGCCTGCCCGTCACCGCCTGCCTCAGCCTCGGGGCGGAGGTCGCGGCGGGCGAGATCGAGGGCGACTACGTGCGCATCGGCGCGGGCTTCGTCTTCGCCGGCCACCTAGCCCCCCTCGACGCGCACGAGCCCGACTTCGTGACGGTCGCGGAAGGCTTCCTCGGCACGCCCTACCTGTGGGGCGGCAAGACCAGCCTCGGCATCGACTGCTCGGGGCTGATCCAGGTCGCCCTCGCCGCCGCCGGCATCGCGGCGCCCCGGGACAGCGACATGCAGGAGCGGGCGCTCGGCACCCCCCGCGATCCCGGCGACCTCGACGGCCTCGCCCGCGGCGACCTGATCTACTGGAAGGGCCACACGGGGGTGATGCTCGACGCCGAGCGCCTGCTCCACGCCAACGGCCACCACATGATGACGGCGATCGAGCCCCTGCGCGTCGCCGAACGGCGCATCCGCGAAAAGAGCTACGGCCCGATCACCGCCATCAAGCGCCTCCCGGCCCTGGGGGCGTGAGCGGGGACAGGGCGGGCCGGAGCGCCCCTCCTCAACTGACCTCGAACCAGGTCCACAGGCCCGTGTCGAAGCGCTCGAGGACGGTCGAGGCGATCAGCCAGCGGCCGGGATTGTCGGCGACGAAGGCGATCTGGACCGGGCGCGCGTCCGGGGCCACCACCGTGTCGAGCCAATAGGGCTCCCAGCCGTCGTCGAAGGCGTGCAGGCGGCGGAAGGCGTGGCCGTGCACGTGCAGCACCTGCGGCGCCGGCGTGCGGTTGACGATGCGCAGCACCACCGGCGTGCCGCGCTTGACCCGCAGGAGCGGCGTGTCGAGGGAGCCGCTCGCCCCGTTGACCGTCCACAGCCGGCGCGGATCGCCCTCGACGACGAAGGCGTCGCCCTTGCGCTGCGCGCCGCCGGCGATGACGAGGTCCCGCCGCGTGGCCGCTTCGAGGCGAATCGCCTCCGGCAGGCGGGGGTTCGGCACCGGGCGCCCGAGCGGGGGCGCCGGCTTCGCCGCACCCGCGGCCGGCCCGATCGCGACGAGTTCGACCCCGTCGCCGAGGGCGGCGAGGATGCGCCCGGCCCCGTCCGGCGCCTCGACCAGGAGGTCGTAGCGGGTGCCGGGGGCGAAGGGGAGCGTGGCGTGGAGGGGCTCGAACCGGGCCGCCGGCTGCCCGTCGATCCCGAGCACCGCCACCTTGAGCCCCTCGAAGCGCAGCCCGAGGAGGCGAGCGTTGCAGGCGTTGAGGAGGCGCAGCCGCAGGCGGGCGCCGGCCGGCGCCTCGAGCCGCTTCGGCACCGGAGCGCCGTCCACCACGAGGCGGTTGCCGAGCCGCCCGAGGGTCGCCGCCCGCATGACGTCGTCGAAGGGGGCGAAGTCCCCGTCCTCGGCGAGGAGGAGGTCGTCGACGATCAGGACGTGGTCGGCCTCCGCCGGCGGCGGGTCGGGCTCCTCGACGACGAGGGCGCCGACGAGGCCGCGCTCCTGCGGCTCGGCGCTCGCGCCGAGCACGACCGGGCGGATCAGGAACACGCCCGGATCCGGCGGCGTGAAGCGGTATTCGAACGAGGCCCCGGGCGCGACCGGCTCCTGGGTGAGGCCGCCGACCCCGTCCACGGCGTTCGGCCCGCGCACCCCGTGCCAGTGCAGGGCGAGCGGCCGTTCGAGGCCGTTGCGGAACTGCACCCGCAGCGCGCGCCCGTGCGGCAGGCGCAGGACCGGCGCGGCCTCCTCGCCGAGCCGCCAGGCCTCCGCCTCCCCGGCCGCGTCCGGGTGCAACTTGCGCCGGACGGGGGCGGCGGTGAGGGTGAAGCCCCCCTCCCCCCGCGCGCTCCACGGGGCGAGGGCGGCGGCGAGGCCGAAGGTGACGGCGCGGCGGGTCGGTCGCATGGGCATTCCCCTTCTTCTACACGGGGGAACGCGCCCCGTCGCCGCCCGGTTGCCCCGGCCCGGCGGTTGCCCCTTTTCCGGGAGGTCCGGCGGCCCCGTCCCGGGACGGGACGGAATCGACCCGGACCGGCACGGAGGGCGTCATGATCCGCCTCGTCATCCTCGCATCGCTCCTGCTCGCCTTCTACGTCGTCCTGGAACGGAACGGTCCGGCCGGCGCGGCGCTGGCGCTCACCGTCGGCGCCGCGGTCGTGGCGGCGGTCGTGCTCGGCCTCATGCGGGACGCGTAACGCCGACTGTTGCATTCCGGCCCGATTGGCTATCGTTTCCCCCGAAGCACGCCGAGCGGTCCGGACCGGGCCCGAGAGCGTGCGGAGGAGGAATCATGCGCATGTCCCTTCGCGCCACGATCACGGGCGCGCTCGCCCTCGTCGCCGCCCTCGCGGTCGCGGCGCCCGCCACCGCCCTCGATCCCCGCTTCAAGGACGAGACCGGCGACATGGTCGCCGACACCCCGAGCGACCCGAAGCAGCAGATCGACCCGCCGGTCCTGATCTTCGCCTATACCCCCGTCGAGGACCCGGCCGTCTACGCCAAGGTCTGGGACGGCTTCCTGCGCCACATGGAGAAGGCGACCGGCAAGCGGGTGCAGTTCTTCCCCGTCCAGTCGAACGCGGCCCAGATCGAGGCGATGCGGGCCGGGCGGCTCCACGTCGCCGGCTTCAACACCGGCTCGACGCCGCTCGCCGTCGCCTGCTCGGGCTTCGTCCCGTTCGCCATGATCGCCTCGAAGAACGGCGAGTTCGGCTACGAGATGGACATCATCACCTTCCCGGGCTCCGGGATCGAGAAGGTGGAGGACATCAAGGGCAAGCGCATGGCCTTCACGACGGAGACCTCGAACTCCGGCTACAAGGCGCCCTCGGCGCTGCTGCGCGACAAGTTCGGCCTCGACGCCGGCAAGGACTACACCCCGGTCTTCTCCGGCAAGCACGACAACTCGGTGCTCGGCGTCGCCAACAAGGATTACCCGGCGGCGGCGATCGCGAGTTCGGTGCGCCTGCGCATGATCGCCCGCAACGTCCTCAAGGAGGACGCGACCAAGGTGATCTACAAGTCCGAGACATTCCCGACCACGGCCTATGGCTTCGTCTACAATCTCAAGCCGGAGCTGCAGGAGAAGATCAAGCAGGCCTTCTTCACCTTCAACTGGGAAGGCTCGGAGCTGCTGAAGGAGTTCGGCAAGTCGGAACCGCCGGGCGAGCAGTTCATCCCCATCACCTACAAGAAGCACTGGGAGATCGTGCGCGACATCGACCGGGCCATGGGCGTCAAATACACCTGCAAGTGAGTTGCGCCCGATGTTGCGTCTCGAGAACCTCGCCAAACGCTACAAGACCGGGGACGCCGCCTTGCGCGGCGTCTCGCTCACCGTCGAGAAGGGCGAGATCATCGCGCTCATCGGCCCGTCCGGGGCCGGCAAGTCGACGCTGATCCGCTGCGTGAACCGGCTCGTGGACCCGACCGCCGGCCGGGTCTTCCTCGGCGAGTCCGAGCTGACCCGGCTGTCCGGCAGCGCGCTGCGTCAAGCGCGCCGGCGCATCGGCATGATCTTCCAGGAATTCGCCCTCGTCGAACGCCTGACCGTGATGGAGAACGTGCTCGCCGGGCGCCTCGGCTACACGGGCTTCTGGGCGAGCTGGTTCCGGCGCTTCCCGCAGGCCGACATCGACCGGGCCTTCACCGTGCTGGAGCGCGTCGGCCTGCTGGACCACGTCGACAAGCGCGCCGACGCCCTGTCAGGCGGGCAGCGCCAGCGGGTCGGCATCGCCCGCGCCCTCGTCCAGGAGCCGGACCTGCTGCTCGTCGACGAGCCGACCGCGAGCCTCGATCCCAAGACCTCGCGCCAGGTCATGCGGCTGCTCACCGAGCTGTGCCGGGAGCGCGAGCTCGCGGCGGTCGTCAACATCCACGACGTGGTGCTGGCGCAGATGTTCCTGCCCCGCATCGTCGGCCTGCGCGCGGGCGAGATCGTCTACGACGGCCCCGCCGCCGGCCTCACCCCCGATGTGCTGACCCGCATCTACGGCGAGGAGGACTGGACCCGCACGGGGCCGGCGCAGCAGGAGGGCGAGGACGAGCACGAGCCGATCCCGGACCGCGAGCTCGAAGTGGCGGCGCACTAGATGGCCGCGGCTTCCGCTGCGCGGGTCTGGCGCCGACCGCGCCTGATCCCCGATCCCCGCCTGCGCTGGGCGCTGGCGCTGGGCGCGCTCGTCTACCTCACTCTGGCGCTGCTCTCCGTGGAGGTGAACTGGACCCGGGTCTCCGAGGGCTTTTTGCGGGCGATGCGCCTGTTCTCCGGCTTCCTGCAGCCGGACTTCACGACCCGCTGGGGCGACATCCAGCAGGGCTTCATCGAGAGCCTCACGATGACGGTGACCGCGACGGTCGCCGGGGTGATCCTGTCGGTGCCGGTGGCGCTCGGGGCGGCGCGCAACATCGCTCCCGTGTGGCTCTACGGCATCTGCCGGGGCATCATCGCCTTCGCCCGCGTGTTCCAGGAGATCATCATCGCCATCTTCTTCGTGGCGATGTTCGGCTTCGGCCCCTTCGCCGGGTTCCTCACCCTGTCGCTCTCGACGATCGGCTTCCTGGCCAAGCTGCTCGCCGACGACATCGAGGAGATCGATCCGGGCCAGGTCGAGGCGATCCGGGCGACCGGGGCCGGGTTCTGGCAGCTCATCGACTACGCCGTCGCCTCGCAGGTGATGCCGCGCCTCATCGGCCTCTCCCTCTACCGGGTCGACATCAACTTCCGGGAATCGGCGGTGGTCGGCATCGTCGGCGCGGGCGGGATCGGGGCGACCCTCAACACCGCGCTGGACCGCTACGAGTTCGATTCCGCCGCCGCGATCCTGATCATCATCATCGTCCTGGTCATGGCGGCCGAGTACACGTCGAGCCTCGTGCGCAAGCGGATCCAGTGATGGCGGCGACCCTGACCGAGACCGGCGCGCGGCGCTGGACGCTGCGCACCCCGCGCGAGAGCCTCCTGGTCTGGCTCGGCTGGTTCGCCCTCGTGGCGCTGACCGTGTTCTGCTGGCGGGTGATGACGGCCGACACGATCTGGGCCTTCGTCTGGGACGCGCCGCGGCAGGCGAGCGACATTTTCGGGCGGATGATTCCGCCGCGCTGGGAATACGCCAACCGGCTCTGGCTGCCCCTCTGGGACACGATCAACATCGCCACGCTCGGCACCCTGCTCGCGATCCTCCTCGGCACGCCGCTCGGCTTCCTCGCCGCCCGCAACACCACCCCGAGCGTCGTCTTCGTGCGCCCGATCGCGCTGCTGATCATCGTGTCGTCGCGTTCGATCAACGCGCTGATCTGGGGGCTCCTCCTCGTCGCCATCCTCGGACCGGGCGTGCTCGCCGGCATCATCGCCATCGCCCTGCGTTCCCTCGGCTTCATCGGAAAGCTCCTCTACGAGGCGATCGAGGAGATCGACGAGACGCAGGTCGAGGCGATCCGCGCCACCGGCGCCTCCGGCGCGCAGGTGATGACCTACGGCATCGTCCCGCAGGTCCTGCCCGCCTTCGCCACGATCTGCGTGTTCCGCTGGGACATCAATATCCGCGAATCGACCGTGCTCGGCCTCGTCGGCGCGGGCGGCCTCGGCCTCGCCCTCGACGCCTCCCTCAACACGCTCGCCTGGCCGCAGGTCACGGTGATCCTCATGATGATCCTCGCCACCGTGCTGGTCAGCGAGTGGGTCACCGCCAAGGTGCGCCGGGCCATCATCTGATGATCGAGATCCACGGCTACGCGCTCGTCTCCGCAGACGACCGCATCGCGGACGCGGACGGGCGCACGCCCGACTCCCTGCGCAACGAGGCCGACTGGGCCTATTTCCAGCGCGAGCTCGATCGCGCCGCCCTCGTCGTTCTCGGCCGCCTCGGCCACGAGGCGAACCCCAATCCGGGCCGCACGCGCATGGTCGTCACTTCCCGGGTCGCCGGCCTCGAGCGCGGGCCCGAGGGCTGGCTGTGGAACCCGGCGCGGGTACCGTGGGCGCAGGCCGCGGCGGCGGCGCTCCCGGGTGGCGGCCGCGTCGCCGTGCC
>DATLFZ010000182.1:0-6727 GCA_035540795.1 Beijerinckiaceae bacterium
TCTCGCGCCTCGCCGTCATGGACCGGGGCCGCATCATCGCCGAGGGGGAGCCCGGCGCGGTGCTCGACGACGCGCTCGTGCGCGAGGCCTATCTGGGAGGCGTGTCGTGAGCCTCCTCGAAGTCACGGACGTGCGCGGCGGCTACGCCGAGGTCGACATCCTCAACGGCATCTCGATCCGCCTCGACGTGGGCGAGATCCTGGCGGTGGCCGGCACCAACGGGGCCGGCAAGTCGACCCTCGCCAAGGCCATCGTCGGGCTCCTGCCGCGGGCCACGGGCCGCATCGTCTTCGACGGAGCGGAGATCGGCGCCGAGCGCACCGAGGCCCGGGTCGCCCGCGGGATCGGCTACGTGCCGCAGGTGGCGAACGTCTTCCCGAGCCTCAGCGTGGCGGAGAACCTCCAGGTCGTGACCGGGGTCTCCAGCGCCAAGGCCCGCATGGAGGAGCTGTTTTCCACTTTCCCGGCGCTGGCCGAGCGCCGGCGGGCCCGGGCCGGGAGCCTGTCCGGCGGCGAGCGCCAGCAGCTCGCCCTCGCCCGGGCGCTGATGGCCCGCCCGAAGCTCATGATCCTCGACGAGCCGACCGCGGCGCTCGCCCCGAGCCGGGTCGCCGACACTTTTGGGCTGATCGCGCGCCTGCCCGCCCTCGGGGCGGCGGTGCTGATGGTGGAGCAGCGGGCCCGCCAGGCGCTCGCCATCGCGCATCGGGGCTGCATCCTCGACGGCGGCCGGGTCGCCATGGAGGGCGACGCCCGCACGCTCCTCGACGACGAACGGGCCGCAGACCTCTATCTCGGCCGGCACTGACCGGCTGCGGGCCCCTCAGCTCGACGGCTTGCCCCAGAGCTCCTCGAGCCGCGCGTCGCGGCCGCAGGCGAAGCGGTAGTAGCGGTAGCGGATCGGGTTCTTCAGGTAGAAGTCCTGGTGCCCGTCCTCGGCGATCCAGAACGGCGCCGCGTCCTTGATCTCGACGACGATCGGCTCCTTGAAGCGGCCCGAGGCGGAAAGCGCGGCCTTGGACGCCTCCGCCAGCCGCTTCTGCTCGCCGTCGTGGGTGTAGATGCCGGGGCGGTACATGTCGCCCTTGTCGCAGAACTGGCCGGTGGCCTCGAGCGGGTCGACGTTGCGCCAGAACACCTGGAGCAGCGTCTCGTAGGTGACCTTGTTCGGGTCGTAGACCACCTGGACCGCCTCGGTGTGGCCCGTGGTGCCGGCCGAGACCTCCTTGTAGGTCGCGCCGGCGAGGTGGCCCTGCGTGTAGCCCGAGGTGGTCGAGACGACGCCGTCGAGCTTGTCGAACGGCGGCTCGACGCACCAGAAGCACCCGGCCGCGAAGGTCGCGACCTTCAGGCCTTCCGGCGGCGGCCCCGCCTCGCGGGTGCGCTCCTCGGCGGCGAAGGCCACCTGCGCGGCGGCGTAGAGGGCGAAGGCGCCCGCGGCGATCATCATCCGGTGCATGGTCACCTCCCGGTCGGCCCAGTCTAGCAGGCGATCTTCTACTCTCGTTTCACAAACCCGTGCGGCGTTTTCGGGGCGGCCGCGGGCGCTTTGACGCCGCCGCGGGTCCGTGCGATCGTTCGTGTACGAACGAATTGGCGGAGCCCATGCGGCGCGTCGCGGGGATCGACGTCGGCGGCACCTTCACGGACCTCCTCCTGCACGAGGCCGGTCCCGGAGGCGGGGTGCGGCTCGCCAAGGTGCCGACCAGCGCCAACCAGGCGGAAGGCGTGATCCGCGCCCTCGAAGCCGCCGGCGTCTCCCCCGCCGAGATCGACCTCATCGTCCACGGCACCACGGCGACCACCAACGCGGTGCTCGAGCGCAAGGTCGCCCGGGTCGGCCTGATCACCACCCGCGGCTTCCGCGACACCCTCGAGCTCGGCCGGCGCACGCGCCCAAGACCCTACGGGCTCACCGGCACCTTCGAGCCGCTGATCCCCCGCGAGCTGCGCCTCGAAGTCGGCGAGCGCATGAACGCCGACGGGGAGGTGGTCACGCCCCTCGACGAGGCGGAGCTCGCGGAACGGGTCGATGCGCTGGTCGCGGCCGGGTGCGAGGCCCTCGTCGTCCATTTCCTGCACGCCTACGCCAACCCGGCGCACGAGCTTCGCGCCGGCGCGATCGCCCGGGACCGCTGGCCGAACGCCTACGTGACGCTAGGGCACGAACTCCTGTCCGAGTACCGGGAATACGAGCGCGGCACGACGGCGAGCGTCAACGCGGCGGTGCAGCCGATCCTCGACCGCTACATCGCCCGCCTGCAGGCAGACCTCGAGGCACGGGGCTTCCGACGCGACCTCCTCGTCATGAACGGCAACGGCGGCACCGTACCCGCGAAGATCGTCGCCCGCGAGGCGGCCAAGACCGTGATGTCGGGCCCGGCCTCCGGGGTGATGGCGGCGGCGGTGACCCTGCGCCAGGCGGGAATCGCCGACGCGATCAGCTACGACATGGGCGGCACCTCGACCGACGTGGCGCTGATCCGCGGCGGCGTGCCCGAGGTCAGCGCCGAGCTGACGCTGGATTACGGCCTGCCCGTCCACCTGCCGATGGTCGACGTGCGCACCGTCGGCGCCGGCGGCGGCTCCATCGTCTCGGTCGACAAGGCCGGCATGCTGCGGGTCGGGCCGGAGAGCGCCGGGGCCGATCCGGGCCCGATCTGCTACGGCCGCGGCGGCGCGCACCCGACCGTCACCGATGCCAACCTGCTGCTCGGCCGCCTCGACCCGGAGCGCCTGCTCGCGGTCGAGAACCGGGTCGCGCCGGCCGCGATTCGGACCGCCTTCGCGGCGATCGGCCAAAAGCTCGGCTTCACGCCGGAGGAGGCGGCCGCCGCCGCGATCCGGCTCGCGAACACGCACATGGCGGGCGCCATCCGCATGGTGTCCCTGTCCCGGGGCTACGACCCGCGCGACTTCGTCCTGTTCGCCTTCGGCGGGGCGGGCCCGGTCCACGCGGTCGCCCTCGCCCGCGAGCTCGGCATCCCGGAGGTGCTGGTGCCGGCGAGGCCCGGCCTCACCAACGCGCTCGGCTGCCTCGTCGCCGACCTGCGCCAGGACTTCGTGCGCACCCTCAACGGCCCCCTCGACGCCGTCGACCTGGACGAGGTGCGGTCGATCCTCGCCGACCAGCGCGCCCGCGGCGAGGCGGTCAACGCCGCCGAAGCCGGCGAGATCGTCGACACGGTCGTCCTGCACGGGGCCGACATGCAGTTCCGCGGCCAGACCCACCTGATCCGGGTCAAGCTCCCGCACGGCGCGCCGACCCGGGAGGAGATGCAGCGCCTGTTCGAGGAGGCGTATTTCCAGCGCTTCCAGGTCCGCCTGCCGGAGATCCGGGCGGTGCTCGTGAACCTCGTCACCTCGGTGGTGGGCCGCCGGCGGCCGTTTCCGGTCGAGGCGCTGCTCGATCCCGCCCGGCGCGCCGGCAGCCTCGACGCGGCGCAGATCGGCCGCCGCGATTTTTTCGACGGGGCCTGGCGGGCCGCGCCGGTCTACCCCCGCGAGCGCCTGCCGGCGGACGCGGTCCTCGACGGGCCGGCGGTGATCCAGCAGGTCGACGCCACCACCGTCCTCGAGCCCGGCAGCCGCGCCCGCCTCGACGGCATCGGCAACCTGCGCATCGAGGTCGGCGCATGACCATCGATCCGCTCACGCTGGCGGTCATCGAGGCGGGCCTGCAGCAGGTCTGCAACGAGATGGACGTGGCCTTCTCGCGCTCGGCCTTCTCGCCGGTGATCGCGGAGGCCGACGACCGCTCCGACGGCATCTACGACCGCCACACCGGCGCGCTGATCGCTCAAGGGGAGTTTGGGCTGCCGGTCTTCGTCGGCACCATGCAGTACTCGACGGGCGAGTTGATCCGCCTCATCCGCGAGGGGCGCGTGGCGCCGCCCGAGCCCGGGGACGTCTACATCGTCAACGACCCCTATCTCGGCGGCACGCACCTGATGGACGTGCGCTTCGCGCTGCCCTTCTTCCGGGACGGAAAACTCTTCTGCTGGCTGTCGAACACCGGCCACTGGCCCGATACCGGCGGCGCCGTGCCCGGCGGCTTCTCGGCCCGGGCGACGGAAGTCGAGCAGGAGGGCCTGCGGCTGCCGCCGGTGAAGCTGTTCAAGCGCGGCGAGATGGACCGGGAGATTCTGGCGATCATCCAGTCGAACATCCGCGTCGCCGACCAGCGCATCGGCGACATCCGGGCGCAAGGCGCGGCGCTCAAGGTCGGCGAGCGCCGCCTGAACGAGCTCCTGGACCGCTACGGCACGCAGACGATCGAGGCGGCCATCGCCGAGATCCGCGCCCGCGCCGAGACGCGGATGCGGGCCGAGATCGCCGCCATCCCGGACGGGGTGTACCGGTCGGAAAGCTTCGTCGATTCCGACGGGGTGGTGAACGAGCCGCTGCGCATCGCCCTGACGCTGACGAAACGCGGCGACGAGCTGCACCTGGATTTCGCGGGCTCCTCGCCGCCCTGCCGCGGGCCGATGAACTCGGTCGTCGCCACCACCTACTCGGCGGTGTACCTCGCCGTGAAGCACGTCTTCCCCGACGTGCCGATCAACGCCGGCACCTTCGCGCCGATCCGCATCGCGCGCCCCGAGGGCACGTTCCTCGACGCCCGCTACCCGCGCCCGGTCTCGGGCTGCGCCGCGGAGGTGTCGCAGCGCATCGCCGAGGCGGTTTTCTTGGCCCTCGCCCAGGCGATCCCGGACAAGCTGTGGGGCGCTCCGGCCGGCACCTCGGGCAATTTCGCTCTGGGCGGCCTCGACCCGAAGCGGGCCGGCTACGTCATGTACCAGATCACCGGCGGCGGCTACGGCGGCACCGCCTGGCACGACGGCCTCACCAACGGCTGCTCGACCATCGGCATCTCCAAGACCGCGCCGGTCGAGGTGATGGAGCAGTACTATCCCGTCCTCTTCCGCCGCTTCGCCCTGCGCGAGGGGTCCGGCGGAGCCGGCCGCCACCGGGGCGGCTTCGGCGTGCATTACGAGGTCGAACTCCTGCGCGGCGAGGCGCGCGCCTCCTTCGTCATGGACCACGGCCGCTTCGGCCCGCCGGGGGTCCAGGGCGGTGCCGATGGGGCGCCGAACGTGGTGCGCATCCACCGCGGCGGCGAAACATTCGTGCCCGAACACCTGTCCAAGGACCAGGACATCGCCATCCGCCCCGGCGACCGGGTCGAGGTGATGACCCCGGGCGGCGGCGGCTACGGCGACCCCTTCGCGCGGGATCCGGCCCTCGTCGCCCGCGACGTCCGACGGGGCTACTACACGGCGGAAGAGGCCGAGCGGCTGTTCGGCGTTTCGGTGGACGGGTCGCCTACGCAGCAGGCGGGGAGGTCCGACCCGTGACCGCCTATTTCCGCCCCGCCACTCTCGACGAGGCGCTCGCGATCCGCGCGGCGCGCCCGGTCGAGATCGTCGCCGGCGGCACGGACGTCTATCCGAACCGGGCGACCCGGGCCGGCTGGGGGCGCCTGCGCCATCCGGACGTCCTCGACATCACCGCGATTCCCGGCCTCGACCGGATCGAGGAGCGGCCGGACCATTGGCGCATCGGCTGCCTCGTCACCTGGACGGCGCTCGCCCGGGCCGAGCTGCCGCCCCTGTTCGGCGGGCTGAAGGCCGCCGCGACGGCGATCGGCGGGGCGCAGATCCAGAACCGGGGCACGCTCGTCGGCAACCTCTGCACCGCCTCCCCGGCCGGCGACGGCATTCCGAACCTGATGGCCCTCGACGCGCAGGTCGAGATAGCCCGCCCGGGCGGCATGCGCCTCGTCGACATCGAGGCCTTCTTCACCGGCTATCGCGCCACCGTCTGCGCGCCCGACGAGATCGTCGTCGCCGTGCGGGTGCCGAAGCGGGACGCCCGCGGCCGCTTCGAGAAGCTCGGGGCGCGGCGCTACCTCGTCATCTCCATCGTCATGGTCGCCGCCGCGATCGAGGTCCAGGCGGGTCGGATCGCCCACGCCCGCCTGTGCGTCGGCGCCTGCTCGCCGGTGGCGCGGCGCCTGCGCGGCCTCGAGGCGCGGCTCGTCGGAGAACCTCTCTTCGCCGCCGCCGATCTCGTCCGACCCGAGGACTTTTCGGCGCTGACGCCCCTCGACGACGTGCGCGCCTCGGCCGCCTACCGGCTCGCCGCCGCGCAGGCGCTCGTCCGCGATTGCCTCGCCGGCCTCGCCGAGACCCGGAGGGCCGCATGAGCGCGATCGCCCTCGGGCCGGAGATCGCGCTGACCCTCAACGGCGAGCGGCGGAGCCTGCCGGCGGCTCCGTTCGCCACCCTCGCCGACGCCCTGCGCGACGCCGGCCTCACCGGCACCAAGATCGGCTGCGACGCGGGCGATTGCGGCGCCTGCACGGTGATCCTCGACGGCGCGCAGGTCTGCGCCTGCCTCGTGCCGGCGGAGCAGGCGCAAGGCGGCGAGGTCCACACGGTCGAGGGCGCCGGCCCGGGCGGGGTCACCGAGCGCCTGCGCCACGCCTTCCTGGACCACGGCGCGGCCCAATGCGGCATCTGCACGCCCGGCATGCTCATGGCCGCGGCGGACCTGCTCTCCCGCACCGCCTCCCCCTCCCGCGAAGAGGTCGCCGACGCGCTCGGCGGCGTCCTCTGCCGCTGCACCGGCTACCAGGCCATCGTCGAAGCCGTCCTCGCCGCGTCCGCGTCCGCCCCTCTTCCCGGGCACGCACCCCCCTCCCCCCTCGTGGGGGAGGGGGGTG